>NZ_JBVHVF010000036.1:0-81376 GCF_055564955.1 Streptomyces sp. NPDC028910
TTTTTCCTCCCCCCCCCCCCCCCTCCCCTCCCCCCCCCCCCCCTCTTTCCTTGTCCCCCCCCCCCCCCCCCCCCCCCGCCAGCACCGGACCGCCGCGTTGCGGCGGCCGCTCACGTCCGTCATCGGTGAGGGGAACGCCGGTTTCCGATGTGGTGGGCGATGTTGACGTCCGGCCCGTACTCCCTGCGCATCCTCTCGGCCCACGAAACGGTCTGCGTGCCCGCGTGCGTGACCATCCCCGGCGAAACGCCCAGCCGGAAGCCCCCCGGGAGCGGCTTGCCCTGCGGTGTGTGCGGCAGGAAGTCCAGCGGTGACGGGCCGTCGGATGCGTACACGACGCAGTCGGCTGAGATCGCCGCCGGGAACAGGCCCGCATCCTGCGCCAGCCTGAGCATCTTGCGGTGCGTGTTGACGCGGGCGGCCGCGGCGACGGCGGCTCGGATGTCGGGTCGCCAGGTGGGGCGTGGTGAGGCCTGCCACGGCTGGCGTAGGTGCTGGGCCATCTCGTACGGGCGTTCGCCGAGCATGGTCAGACCGCCCTCGGCGGTGGCCTCGATCGCGTCGAGCACTCCGGCCAGCCCGGGGTCGCTCCGCCGGTGGCGAGCCATGGCGTCCAGGAACTCCTGGCCGCTGACACCGGCGCTCACGCCGAGGTCGGCCATGGTGGCCAGGTAGCCGTCCCGTATCCGCGTGTACCAGGCGTCCAGGTACGGGCCGCTCCTGGTACGGACGTACGCCTCGAGGGGGTGAACCGCGAACCCCAGCTCCACCGCGTAGGCGAGGGTCGGGGTCGTGTACCAGGCCGCACCTGCCGGAGGCCGGCCGTCCGGTGTGAACGGGGAGGGCAGGCGCTCGTCCAAGGTGATGTGGGACAGGTCCACCAGCCAACTGCCGGGCAGATTCTTGTCGAAAGCGGGACGCAGGACGTGCTCGGGGGCGTCGAGTCCCACTCTGAGCCGGTTCGCCGCCGCCGCGAGCGCCATGTTCACCCTGATGCCGACCACATGCGGTGCGAGGCGTTCGGCGTCGGTCAGGGGACGCGACCAGTCGTGTGCTTCCTCCATCAGGAACCGGTCCGGAGTGCGCCGGCGGGAAGGAGGGGCGAAGAGGCGCACGAGCAGGGCGTTCCTCTCCGGGACCTCACACGGAGCGCAGTCCACGGCCGCCGTGAGCGCGCCCGGATGGGGCGCGGACACCCAGGCCCCGGTCCGCTCGTCCCTGACGGCGCGGGTCGGCGGGCGCAGCGCCGTCATGAGCTCCAGCCCCGTGGCGGCAGGAGAGCCGTGAGGGGTGATGATGCGGTGGGCGTAGGTGCCAAGAAGGTGGGCGACCTCGGCGGGCGGAAGCTGCGCGGTCCGCCCCCAGTGGCGCGGGTCGAGCGCGCCCCAGGGCAGGACGCACAGCTGCACACACTGGCGTCGGCCGTCGCTGACCGGCCGATACAGCCGGGCCCAAGGGCCGAAGCCGAGCCGGGTCGGTAGCCAGTCCGCCCGGCGAAGCTGCTGGAGGACCTCGTGATCGTCCGGCAGGCAGGACGGGCCGGGGGAGTCGGCGCCGTCCAGGCGCGGGGGAAGGCCGAACCGTTCGGCGGCGGCCGAGGTGAGGACGAGCAGCGGATCGGCGTCCTTGCCGTTGCGGTTCAGCCTCGGCGCGCCGAGCTTCGCGCGGGTCAGCGTCCACTCCAGGAGCGAGTCGAGCGTCGCCGCGGGGCAGGGCAGTACCACGCCTCCTGTGCAGTACGCCCGCACCCGGCCGTCCTGGCCGTCCTCGGCGTCGACGACGGCCAGCGGCCCGTTCTCGAAGCGTGCCCCGGTGGCGGCCGGGCCGGTGGTCCGGGCACGGGTCGGCGGCAGGGGAGCGGGGCCCGGACGCTGGAGAGGAGCGGCGCCGGGACGCTGGAGGGCGGGGACGCGATGCCCGCCGTCACGGGTGGCGTACACCATCGCGCGCGTGGCGGCCGGAGCTGAGGGGTCCCGGTCGTCGGCGACGTAGTGCCAGGGGCCCGGGGCGGGTACGGCGGCCCGGTTGCGCAGGCGGATCCGGGCGGCGACGGCGTTCTGAGCGAACTGCTGTGGTTCGGGGCTGCCGCGCTCGCGCATGCGGCGTCGGATCCGGCGCCAGGCGTCCTCCAGGCTCAACTCCGGCCCCGCGTCGGCGATGCCGTGTTCCAGCAGCGCGATCAGCTCGCCGGTGAATTCCGGAAACGGGGCACCGGGCGGGACGAAGGAGCGCCGGGTCGGCGGAGCCGAAGTCAGCACGCAGTCCCCGTAGTCGTCGCCGGCGCCGTCCGCGACCCCGTGGCCGTCCCTGTCCCCGTGGCCGTCCCCGTACGTGGACCGCGCTGCGGAGTCCCGGCCCCCCTCGGGGTGCGCGGCCTCCTCCAGGGCATGAGCGAGATCGGCGCGGCTGGGAACACCGGCGGCGGACATGGCACCGGCCAGGCCGCTGTAGCAGCAGTCCAGCACCGTCACCCGGTGCCGCGCCCGGTACCCGGCCTGCCTCACGACATCGCGCAGCGTCCGGTACGGCAGCGTCCCGATCTGCGGATGATCCGCATCCGCCTCGGCCAGCGCCAGGTACAGCTTCTCGTCGCGATCGCGCAGCCCGTGTCCCGCGAAGTACACGAAGAGCGTGTCCGTGGCTTCGAGGGCCGCGTCGCGCACCGTGCCCAACACCTGGGCCGCGGAGGCCTCCGTGCCCAGCACCGTGACGTGCGCGGCGGGCAGGCCCCATACCGACGGGTCGCGCAGCAGGTCGGCGAGCCGGTGTGCCCCGGCGGCCGCGGCGGACAGCGGCGCCAGGTCGGGGTGGGTGTAGCCGTCGATCCCGATCAGCACCGCCCGGCTCGCCACCTGGTCAGGAACCGGCACCGGGGGCATCCTCCGACGCGGCGTCCTGAGACCGGTCCGGCGTGGATCGCGTGGCGTCCTGGGCGCTGTGGGGTGCCTCGGTGCCCGCCAGAGCACGCGCGACCCGGGCCGCGTCCTGCTCGGTGCCGTCCTCGATGACCACCCGGATGCCGTCGTGTTCGACCACCATCCGCGCGCCGGAGCGAAGACGCGGCGGCAGGGAGGCGCGGAAAGTCCGGTGCGCGTACACGAGCGCGGTCGTGGAGAATCCGGAGGAGATCGTCAGACTGATCCACTCGACCAGATCACCCGACATCGCACCGCTCGGGGAGTCCGCACGGACCCGGCGCACCACCGCGTACCGGGAGACCTCCCTGTCCTGGGTCAGCCAATCGGCGAAGTCGCCGGTCAGCCCCGCCGTCTCCTCCGCACCCCGGACCCCGTCACCGGAGTCGATCCGCACGCGCATACCAGCCACCCCAGGTTCCCCCACTGCCGACCACCCCCACGAACACCGGCACCGGCCGTGACCACGTCGGTGGGTCACACCCGGCAGCCCTGGGCGGCACAACCCTACGAAGGGCTCGGCCATTCCGTCCCGGAAACACTAGATCAACTATGGCCGGGCGTCCCGGGCGAGGCCACCTCGACGGCGGTCAGCGCCGGAAGGTGTAGTGGGTCAGACAGGAACGGGCAGCGTCCTCGCTCAGGCCGAGCCCCGTTCCGATCGACTCCCATGACAGCTCGTCGGCCTTCGCGATGTAGGCGGCGTCCCGGGCCACGCGCTTGGTGACGCACTCCAGCGCGGCCACCGCCTTCAGCGCCGCCACCGGCGCCTGTCCGGCCAGGGCGTGCAGCTGCTCCTCGACGCGTTCCAGGAGGCCGGCCAACTCGGCGGGCAGCGGCACCGACCGGGCTTCCACCGTGTCGATGTGCTGCTCCCAGTCCTCCTGCGGGCCCTCGACGACGGGTTCGTAGAGCCCGGCGGTGTCGACGGCCTCCCAGCCGATCGGATAGTGCGCGTTGCCGCGCCACCCGCAGGCGCAGGCGCCGCGGGCCGCGGCCGCCCGTGGCTGGTTCAGGATGCCGCTGTACGCCCACCACTCACGGGTCTCGTGGAAGTCGGACCCGCTCCCCGGGTCCAGATACGCCGGCCCGGGCTCGCTGCCGTCATCCAGGAGCGCCCCCGCCCAGCCCTCGTGGGACGACCCGAACTCCTCCGTCCTCCACCCCATGACCACCCCTCCCTCGCTCACGGATCCACTCGTTCCCGCCCGACAGCATCCCCACGGCCGGCGGCAATCAGACCGTCGCGGCGGGAGAACCCTCGCAGCCCGGGCGGCATCCCGACCCCGAACCCGTCCTCAACGTTCCCAACGTCCTCGATCGGTCAGCTCGGTCAGCTTCCGCTCGGCCGTCTCCACCCGGGTCCATGCCCTCTTCGCCGCCCGGCCGGCCTCCCGGTGACGTTCGGCCGCCTGCGTGTTCCGGGCGCGGGCCGCTTCCAGCCCCTCGCCCGCACGCCGGGCCTCCTCCTCGGCCGCCTCCATCGCCGTACGGGCCTGCTGAGCCGCGTGCTCGGCCGCAGTCAGCTCCGCCTGCATCCCCTCGGCCTCCCGACGGGCTTCCGCGAGCTCGGCCCTGGCCTTCTCCGTCCGGTCCCGGTGGTTCTCGGCGGCGGCGGCCGCTGCGGCCGATTCCCGCGTGCCGGCCTTCGGGGACGGCCGGCGGGCCGCCGCGGGGTCGACGGCCCGGGGCGCGGATGCCGGGACCACGCCAGGTGCCGGCTCCAGGCCGTCGAAACCCAGGACGGTCTCGGGAGTCTTAGCCAGCCGCCCGTTCTCCCACTCACCGGCGACCACCTCGTCGGCGAGCACGGCGTGGAGGATCTGTTCGACCTCGCGCAGCACGCTCTCGCTCACCGGCTGGCCCTGCTCGCCGGCCAGGGCCCGGGCCGTGCGCGCCAGCTGACCCGTCACCACATGCCGCTCGTGCGACAGCTCCCGCAGCTGGGGACCGTCCAACGTCCGGTGCGCCGTCCGGAGGGCCTCACCCAGACTCGCGAACTGCCGTGCCTCCTCAGGCCGGCGGCGGGGCAGCAGCCCGGCCGTCCAGGCGGCGAGGGTCGGCTTGCGCAACGCCGCGATCGCGGCGGCCAGCTTCTTCTCCCCGGCTTTCCTCGCCCGGGCGACGTATTCGTCCCGCGCGGCGGTGAACTCCGCCGGCCGCACCCCGTACAGCTCCTTCGCGACCGTGTCGAGATCCTTGTCCACACCCGCTACTGTCCTCCGCCCCCACGCGACGGCACCGAACCAACACGGTCAGGGCGTCCCACGTCACCCCATCCCACGTCACATCCCACGCCCTTCCGCGTTCAGTCCACGAGCACGCCGGGGTTGAGGATGCCGCGCGGGTCGAGCGCCCCCTTCGCGGCCCGCAGCGCGAGGGCGAAGGGCTCGGGGCGCTGGCGGTCGTAGCCCGGACGGTGGTCGCGGCCGACGGCGTGGTGGTGGGTGATGGTGGCGCGGTGGCGGTGCAGGACCTCGCCCGCGACCGCCTTGAGGTCGTCCCAGAGGGCGACCTCGTCATCGGCACGGCCGGCGGCGAGGACGGTGAAGTAGGGCGCCGCCCCGTCCGGATAGACATGCGTCAGGCGGCAGTTGACGGTCGCCGGGTGCCCGGTGGCCTTGCGCGCCGCCTCGCCGACCTCCCTGCGCACCGCGTCGATCAGGCCGGGGATCCGGTCCCAGGTGGCCGCCGTCTCGAACGTCTCCGCGACGGCGCCCATCCTGGCCAGACCGTCGCGGAGGTAGGGCATCCGCAGGAAGGCCGAGCGCCAGGCGCCCACGGCCGCGTCGCCGGCCGGGGCCCCGCCCGGGCCGGCGGTCCCGTCGCAGCGGCCGCCGTGCGAGCGGGCCAGGTCGACGGCCCGTTCGAGCCGGGCGGTCACCGGTTCGTCCGCCGACTCGAACCCCAGGACCAGCACGGCGGAACCGTCCTGCGCCGCGCCCGACAGCGCGGCCTCACCGGCGTCCAGCAGACGGCAGTTGGCGGGGGAGAGGTCGGACTGCGCGAGGGCGCGCACGGCCCGGAGCGCGTCGTGGAAGCCGGCGAAGGCGACCGCGGCGGACGCCTTGTGGCGGGGACGTTCCTGCAGGCGGACCCATGCCTCCGTGATGATGCCGAGGGCCCCTTCGGAGCCCAGGAACAGGCGGTCGGGGGAGGGGCCCGCCCCGGAGGCGGGCAGCCGCCAGGAGCTGCTCGTGCCGGCCGGGGTGACCACGCGCATCGCCTGCACGAAGTCGTCGATGTGCGTGCGGCCGGTGGCGTAGTGGCCGCCGGCACGGGTGGCGAGCCAGCCCCCCAGGGTGGAGAACTCGAAGCTCTGCGGGAAGTGCCGCAGGGTGAGGCCGTGGGGCCGCAGCTGGTCCTCCAGGCTCGGCCCCAGGGCGCCGGCCTGGGCGCGTGCGGCCCGGCCCTCGACGTCGACCTCCAGGACCCGGCCCATGGCGGTCAGGTCGAGGGACATCACCGCCCGGTGGGCGTCGCCGCGGTACTCCACGCCCCCGGTGACCGAGGAACCCCCGCCGTACGGGATCACGGCGACCTGGCGGTCACCGGCCCAGTCAAGCAGGTCGGCCACGCCCCGCTCGTCCGTGGGGCGGGCGACGAGATCGGGGATGCGGCCGGGCCGCCCGCGCAGGGCCCGCATCACGTCGCGGTACGCCTTCCCCATCGCATGGGCGGCGCGGTCACCGGGGTCGGCGGTGATCAGGTGGTCCAGGCTCCGCGGGGGTTCGACGGCGGGGCCCCCGATGCCCAGATCGCGGACCCGGGGTACGGGGAGCGGGCGGCTGAGGGTGCCGGGGAGCAGGGCGCCGAGCGCGGCGCATTCCGCGTCGTCGGGATGGGCGTCCGTCCAGCCCCAGCCCCACCAGGAGCGGGTGCGGGACGTCGGCTGCGGGGTGGTGCCGGCCATGGATGCGCTCCGGAGGTCGAGGTAATTTACCTGTGGGTAAATTACCTACTGATAATATCCGTCCATGGCAACCCCGTCTTCGAAGGCCGGCACCAAGGGAGTCCCGCGGCACCACCGCCGGCAGCAGATGCTGGAGGCCGCCACGGAGGAGTTCGGCACGCGCGGATACGCGGCCGCGTCGCTCGCCGCGATCGCCGCGCACGTGGGCGTCACCAAGACGCTGCTGCACCAGTACCTCGGCACCAAGGAGGACCTGTACGTCGCCTGCCTGGTCCCGGTCGGGGACCGGCTGCTCGACGCCATCCGCACCGCGATGGGCCCGGAAGGGACCGCTCCGCACACCCCGCTGCGCGTACTCCACGGCATCTTCACCGCCTTGGAGGGGCAGCGGGAGGCGTGGTTCGTGCTGTACGACACCTCCCTGCCGCCCGGCGGCGAGGCCGCACGCCGGGCCTCGGAGTACTGGTCTGCCATCGACCGGCTCGCCGCCGGCGGCACCGCCGAACTGCTGCGCGCGGCCGGATCCACCGACCCGCTGGACGCGGACGCGCTCAAGTACGTCTGGCGGGACCTGGTCGCTACCCTCGTCCGCTGGTGGGTCAAGCACCCGGAGCAGACCCCGGAGGCCATGACGCAGCGCTGCGCCCGCATCTTCGCGGCCGCCGCCACGCTCACCGCTGACGGCCGCTCGGGCTGAAGCCGGGCGGCGGATCGCGCCGCACGTCATCGAACCGGCTGGCCGGCGCGGCCGAGGGCGACTGCGAGCCCCGGCGCCCGACCTGTGCTCCGGGTGGAACGGGGTGATGATGGCGAGAGGTCCGCTGGGCCTTCGTCCGGACGCCGGACCCGGGCGCGGCGGCCCGCGTGAGGCGGGAGGTGACTCGTACGCATGGACGAATCACGCAGAGCCTGGGTCATGATCGGCATCGTCATCGCCGTCATCTTCTCGAACCTCGTGGCCATCGTCCTGATGAACACCGTCGGACGATGACCGTAGAACGGCGAGGCGCCGCGAAGCGATGCGGCCGGGGGAGTGGGCGACCTGCGAACCCTGAGGAGACCCCGTGAACAGCACAACGCGAAGTGGCGGCTTGGCCCGCACCCCGTCCCTCTGGCTCGTGGCGGGCGCCCTGACCTGTGGCCTGTTGCTCGCCGCCGGCCCGGGCGCCGCGGCGCAGGAGACGCAGGCGCGGCAGGGAACCGCCGCCCCCTGTGTGAGCGAGCAACTCGTCGCGAACAGCGCCGAGCGGATCGGCGGCAGCCAGGTGCGGATCACCGTGATCAACGACGGTCCTCAGGCGTGCGTCCTGAAGGGATTCCCCACCGTGGCCCTCGCCGGTCAGGGCTCGCCGGACCGCAACCAACCCCTGAACGTGGTCCGCCAGGGCCAGGCGCGCGCCGTGCACCTGGCGGTCGGCGGCCAGGCCTCGACGCGGCTCACCTTCACCCCGGTGCTCGGTGAGGCCGACGGGTACTGCGCCTCCGGCGCCGAGCCGACCGTCGCACCCTCGATCGTGCTGGGCGTAGGAGGGGGCGGGCTCCAGCTGGCGCCCGACGACGGCGGGGAGTTCGCGCTCTGCGGCAACACCGTGCGCGCCACGGCCTTCCGCGCCGGCGGTTCCTGACCGCCCCGTCAGCGGGCGCGGCCGTCGTACCGCAGGGCGGCACCGGCAGGCGTGCGCCCCTGACCGGTGTGGAGGCGGAATCGCGAGATGAGGCGGATGATGTTCGAGGAGACCCGGGAAGCGAGGAAGATCAAGCGAAGGAGGCTGAAGCACAGGAGGCTCGGGCAAGGCCCGCGCTCTCCTCGACGCCTCCGGCGACAACCGCACCCCGCACCCCCGTGACGCTGGACGCCTGGAAGCTGGACGGCCGCCGTACGGAGGCCGCCCCCGCCTGGCCGGCCCGGCTGGACCCGGACCGGTACGCCGGCGCTTTCGAGACCGCCTCCGGCCGTGACGGGCCGGCCGACCGCGGTCCCGAGCGCCCACCGACCACGACCTGGAGGCCCTGGCCGCCCACCTCGACACCGTCATCGCCGAGCCCGGTGCCTGACGAACGCCGGTTCGGCCGCCGCCGAAGCGGACAGCCGCCGAGGTCGGAGGTCTGCCCGCCCACGGGAGGAAGCATGAGTGAGGGATTCGCCGACACGATCGTCGAGAGCGAGCCGGCGGTGCACGAGACACCGACGGTGACCTTGGTCGAAGGGCCCACGTTCTGCGTCTCGGGAACCTCGGGCGACATGGACGCGGACTGGCCGCAGGGACTGTTCTTCCGGGATACCCGCATCATCTCCGACTGGCGTCTGCGCGTGGACGACCGACTCCCTCAGCAGCTCACGGTCCTCTCCAGCGACCCCTACAGCACGACCTTCGTGGCCCGTGTCCCGCCGAGCGGCTCGCAGACGGAACTGCTGCTGGAACGCCGGCGTTATGTCGGCGAGGGCATGCGCGAGGACCTCCACCTGCGCAACCTGGGCAATCTCCCCGTCTCGGTCCGGCTCTCCCTGCACATCGGCGCCGATTTCGCCGACCTGTTCGAGGTGAAGGAGAACCGGGTGCACCCCCGCGGCGAGGTCTCCGCCACGCCCGAGGGCTCCGGTCTGAACTTCACCTTCCACGCCGGCTCGGCCCACCGGGGCGTACGGGTGGAGGCGGTGGGCGCCACGGCGCAGAAGGACCGCCTGGAGTTCCACGTCGACCTGGAACCCCGCGGGGAATGGCGCACCACCGTCCTGATCCAGCCGAGCGTCGACGGCCACCACATCAGCGGCACCTTCCCGGCGGGTTCGGAGGTCGGCGAGTCCGCGCCCGCCCTGCGGATGCGGGCATGGCGCGAGGCCACCCCCGACGTGGGCGAGATCGAGGACCCGGAGCTGCACCGCACGCTGCGGCGGAGCCTGGAGGACCTCGGTGCGCTGCGCATCTTCGACCCCGAGCACCCCGAGAACGTCGCGGTCGCCGCCGGCGCGCCCTGGTTCATGGCGCTGTTCGGCCGGGACTCCCTGCTGGCCTCCTACATGGCGCTGCCGCTGGACCCGGGCCTGGCCCTGGGCACGCTGCAGACCCTGGCCCGCGCGCAGGGCCGTACGATCAACCCGAGCACGGAGGAGCAGCCCGGACGGATCCTCCACGAGACCCGCTTCGGCCTGGACTTCCCCCTGGCCCGCGGCGGCGGCAGCGTCTACTACGGCACGGCCGACGCGACCCCGCTCTTCGTCGTGATGCTGGGCGAGCTGCGGCGCTGGGGCATCGCGCCGGAAGCCGTCGAGGCGCTGCTGCCCAACGCCGATCGGGCCCTGGAGTGGATCGAGAAGTACGGGGACGGCGACGGCGACGGCTTCGTCGAGTACCAGCGGATGACGGAGGACGGCCTGCTCAACCAGGGCTGGAAGGACTCCTACGACGGTGTCAACTTCGCCGACGGCCGGCTGGCCGAGCCGCCGATCGCCTTGTGCGAGGTGCAGAGCTACGTCTACGCGGCGTACGTCGTGCGCTCGCACTTCGCGCACGAGGCCGGCGACATGGAAGGCGTGGAGTACTGGGCGCGGCGGGCGAACGACCTGAAGCGCGAGTTCAACGAGCGGTTCTGGCTCCCGGACCGCGGCTGGTTCGCGATCGGCCTGGACCGGGACAAGCGGCCGATCGACGCGCTGGCCTCCAACATGGGGCACTGCCTGTGGACGGGGATCGTCGACGAGGACAAGGCCCCCATGGTGGCGGAGCGCCTGCTGTCGCCGGAGATGTTCACCGGCTGGGGCGTGCGCACACTGGCCTCCTCGATGGGCGCCTACAACCCGATGAGCTACCACAACGGTTCGGTGTGGCCGCACGACAACGCGCTCGTGGCCACCGGACTGATGCGCTACGGCTTCGTGGAGGAGGCGCAGCGTGTGGCGACCGGGATCCTCGACGCCGCCGAGGCCTTCGGGGGCAGGCTCCCGGAGCTTTTCTGCGGTTTCGACCGCAGTGACTACGACGCTCCGCTGCCGTACCCCACCTCGTGCTCCCCGCAGGCCTGGGCAGCCGCCACCCCGGTACAGCTGATCCGCGCGCTGCTGCGGCTGGACCCGTGGATGTCGCACCGCCAGGTGTGGGTCGCCCCCGCCTGGCCCGAGCGCTACGGACGTCTGAACGTGCACAACCTGCCCCTCGCCGGCAGCCGCACCGGACTCCACGTCGACGGCGGGTCGGTCACCCTCGACGGCCTGCCCGAGGACGTGGAGGTCATCCGGCAGCCCCGCCGGCCGCTCTCTGCCGCTCCGAGCCATCAGCATCCGCCGTCCGGCCCAGGGTCCTGGCCCGGCGCCAGGAACGTGTGAAGGGTGAACGACATGTCTTTCGAGCCTCTCGACATCGCGATGGTCTCCACCCCCTGGTACGAGCTGCCGCCCGTCGCCTACGGCGGGACCGAGTCGATGTGTGCGGCCCTGGTCGACGGCCTCGTGGAGCTGGGACACAACGTCACCGTCATCGGTGTGGGCCCCCACGGCACCAAGGGCGAGTTCATCGCCACGGACGACACCCCCCAGGGCGACCGGCTGGGTAACGCGGGCCCGGAGGTCCTGCACACCGCGCGCACCGCACGCATCCTCGACGGCCTCCATCCGGACGTCGTCCACGACCACAGCATGGCCGGCCCGCTACAGGCCCGGCAGCGCCGCGCCCCCACCGTGATGACCGCTCACGGACCGGTGTCCGGCGAGATGGGGGAGTACTACCGGACCCTCGGCGACACCGTGCACATGGTGGCGATCTCGCGCGCGCAACAGCAACAGGCGCCGGACATCGCCTGGAGCGGCCAGGTCCACAACGCGGTACACACCGTCGACTATCCGTTCCGTGAACACAAGGGCGACGGCGTGCTCTTCCTGGGCCGGATCGCCGAGGAGAAGGGCGTCCACCTCGCCATCGACGCGGCCCGCGAGGCGGGCGTGCCGATCACCATCGCCGGCCGGTGCAACAGCCAGGCCGAGGAGCCCTACTTCGAGCGGGAGGTGAGACCCCGGCTGGGCGAGGACGCCGTATGGGTCGGAGAGGCGGACAGCCGCACCAAGCAGGCCCTCCTGGCCGAGGCGCGCTGCCTGCTCTTCCCGATCTGCTGGGAGGAGCCCTTCGGCATGGTGATGATCGAGGCCATGGCCTGCGGCACGCCGGTCGTGGCGCTGCGCCGGGGCTCGGTGCCCGAGATCGTCGACCACGGCGTGACCGGGTACATCTGCGACCGTCCCGGCGAACTGGCCGACGCCGTCCGCGCCGTCGACCGCATCTCGCCCCGGAAGTGCCGCGAACGCGTGCAGGCGCATTTCGACACCGCGCAGATGGCCGCGGGATACGAATCGCTCTACCGCCGGGTGGCGACGCAGCACATACGCCCGGCGCACGCCGCCTGACGCACGCCGCCCGACACCGCCTCCGCGCCGGGCCGACCGGCCTCCCCGGGTCGGCGGTCCTGCCGGAGGACGGGCGTGTCTCCCACGCGGTGGGCAGGCTGCGCCGACCACCCGATCACCGCACCCGTCCCCACGGAGGTAGCCCGGCCGTGACAGCAGACCCCCGCACCACCGTCGTCGTCATCACCCACAACCGCCGCGAACAGCTGCTGCACACCCTGGAACGGCTCGCCGGTCTGCCCGAGCACCCGCCGGTCATCGTCGTGGACAACGCCTCGACCGACGGCACCCCCGAAGCCGTCGCACGCCTGCACCCACGGGTGGACCTCCTGGCGGCCGGCCTCAACCTGGGCGCCCCGGGCCGCAATCTCGGGGTACGCCACGCCCGTACGCCCTACGTGGCCTTCAGCGACGACGACTCCTGGTGGGAGCCGGGGGCGCTGGCGCGTGCGGCGGACCTGCTGGACCGGTACGAGCGGCTGGGGCTCCTCGCTGCCGGGGTCCGGATCGGACCGGACGGCGAGCCGGATCCGCTGAACGGCATGCTCGCCGCCTCCCCGCTCGGCCGCGCCGACGATCTGCCGGGCCCGCAGGTGCTGGGCTTCCTGGCCTGCGCCGCGGTGGCGCGGCGGGACGCGTACCTGGAGGCCGGCGGCTACCACCCTCTCCTCTTCCTCGGGGGCGAGGAGACCCTGCTGGCCTACGACCTGGCGGCCCGTGGATGGGGCGTGTGCCACGCGCCCGACGTGATGGCGGTGCACCGTCCCACCGGCGGGGTACGTCCGGGCCGGCCGGTGGTCCAGCGCCGCAACGCCGCGCTGACGGCGTGGCTGCGCCGCCCCGTGCCGGTGGCACTGGGGCACACGCGCCACCTGGTCTCCGACGCGTGGCGTGACCCCGAGGCCCGTCGGGCGCTGTGGCAGCTGTGCCGGCGGTTTCCGGCGGCGCTACGGGCCCGGCGACCGCTCCCGGCGGCCGTGGAGACGGCCGCCCGGCTGGCGGACCTGCAACGGGACGGAGCGAAGGGCGGAGCGAAGGCGTGAGCCATCCGGAAGAGACGGCCTAGGGAAGCACGCCGGTCCGCCGGCGGCGGCCGAGCACGGCGCCGAGGGCGACCATGACGAGGCCGAGGGCGAAGTGGAGCCAGTTGTCCGCCTCGTTGACGGGTACGAAGTTGGCGTCGCTGTCCCGGTCGATGAGCAGGCCGAAGAGCCACAGCGCGAGGTAGATCGCTCCGCCGCCGATCAAGAACCCGCGGGCGCCCGCCCAGCTCTGCGACAGCGCCAGACCGGCGACGCCGAACAGCAGGTGGACAATGTTGTGCAGGATCGAGACCTGGAACACTCCGAACAGCTTCGCGTCGGAGTCGTGCCCGGCAAAGGTCATGGAGTCGAAATCAGTGGTGACGCCGGGGATGAAGCCCAGCACGCCGACCAGCAGGAACACCGCACCCACCAGGAGCGCGGCCTGCTGGAGCGGGGTACGCGGGGCGACGGCCGCGGGCCGACGCATGGACATGGGGAGACCTCACTTGTTCTTGAACACGGCCTTCTGGACGTCGTCGGGCCCCTCGAACCGGTCGGTGCCGGAGTTCCTCAGCTCCTCGACCAGGTCGTCGTCCGCGCCGTTGTCCTGCGCCAGTGAGACGAGGTCGTCGAGGCCGGTGGGGTACTCCGCGCCCTTGAGAGCCTTCTGCAGGTCGATCGGGCTGATGGTCGCCATGGTTCTCTCCCTCTCGTACGCCTGGTGCCTCTCTTGTGCCTGGTGCTCTCGTGTCGCGCATGCCCGGATTCGGCGACCCTATTCGGCATGATCCGCCCGCCGCGCGCCTACGCGTCACGGAAGACGACGGTCCCGGCGATGACCTCGCGGGCGGCCTCCGTCACGCTCTGCCCCCGGGAGAACGCGTGCGCCCTGAGGCGGGCCAGGGCCTGCTGGGGGTCGACACCGAGATACACCATGATCATCCCGGTGGCCTGGTGCACCTCCGCGTGGTCGGTCTCGGCGGCGTCGAGCCAGGAACCCGCACCCCCGCCCGGGCCGTCCAGCGGGTCCTGGGCGTGGAGGGCGAGCAGGGCGGTGGTGATGGCGTCGGCGGCGGGGAAGGCGAACGAGCGGTCCCGTTCGGACAGCGGGCCCGGTGTGTCGCGGTAGAGGTCCAGGGTGCCGATCGTGACCCCGCCGCTGCCCAGCGGCAGGGAGAACACCGCGCGCACGCCGAGCTCGACGGCCTGCTGGGCGAAGACCGGCCATCTGCGCCCGTCCACCCCGCGGGTGAGATCGGCCGCGAGGACCGGGGCGGCCAGGCCGACCGCGGTCCGGCAGGGGCCGTCACCCAAGGTGTACTGGGCCTCCGCGAGCCGCCCGGCGACCGGATCGCTGGACCACCACAGGGTGCGCGCGTCGTCCTCGCCGTAGAGGGAGATCGACGCCCCGGTGACGTCAAGCAGGTCCACACACGCCCGGCAGAGCGCGGCCGGGACCTCGGAGGGGGCCACCCCGCTCATGCCACCCGCGAAGGCCTCGGGCAGGCGCGCGGTGTCGGTGTCCTCGGCGCGGCGCCGGGGGCCTTCGTTCTCCTGGGGGTGGACAGGGTCCACGGCGTCTCACCTCCAGCCGGCCGCCCGCTCCACCATCCTGCCGCACACCTGCCACGAACGGCACAACCGTCCCCGGCGTCCGCCCCGACGTGTCCGGTGCGGCGTACGGCGGGCGCGACGCCGGCCGCGCGGAGCGCCCGTGCGGCGGCACAGGTGATGCGCCCGGCTCGGCGGCGTGGTCGGATCACCGGCATGGACCGTGCCCAGCAGTGCCCCGAAGAGGGCGGGGTGGAGGGCGAGCGCCATGCCGCCCGCCGGACCCTCGCGCGCCACGCCGACAGCATCGCGGAACTCGCCGTCCTCCTCGACATGCTCGATCTGCACCCCGATGTGGACGACCACTACCGGGGCGTGGACGCGGACCTGCGCGGCTTCAACGACGCGTGAGGAGGACGGTCGTCCGCTGCCGGTGACCGCGGTCACTGCGGGGGCGGGCCGCGGTTCCTGTGAGCAAGCCCACCCGAGCCCTCAATGCCCTGACTCGGTCGGTGACTTGGGCCCGGTGAACCCCGTCCCGCACGGGACCGGGCCGCCGCCTCGAAGCAGCGTCTGCCACGATGGTTCGCCGGGACGGAGAGGTCCCTCCGAGCCGAGCTGCCCAGCCACTTCCCGCCGGACTCCCTCCGGGGAAGGCCCACGGACGTACCCCACCGCCACCGCGGTGGGCGCGCCGGAGCAGCGCCGCTCGTCCCGTCCCCCGGTTCCCGCCCCCACCCCCGCCCACCAGCCGAGCCCTGCGCTCATTCAGGTACCCCACTGTGTCTTCCTCGCCGCCCTCCCCTGCCACCGCGCCGCCTTCCGCCGCCGCCGACCGCTCGCCCTGGCGCTCCCTGCGCTACCGCAGCATGCGCTGGTGGTCCGTGGCCCACTTCGTCTCCAACGCGGGGACGTGGATGCAGCTCACGGTGCAGAACCTGCTGGTGCTGCAGATCACCGGCTCCGCCGCCGCGACGGGTCTGTCCATCTCCGTCCAGGCCGCCCCCGGCTTGCTGATGGGGCTCGCCGGCGGCGCCGCGGTGGACCGGTGGCCCCTGAAGCTGACCGCTACCGTGAGCCAGGCCCTGCTGGCAGCCGTCGCCTTCGTCACCGCCGTCCTGGTGGCACTCGGCCAGCTCAACCTCGGCGTGCTGATGGTGCTGGCCGCCGTCACGGGCCTGATCGCCACCGTCGACGGCCCCGCCTGCGCCCTGCTGGGCAACGACCTGGTCCGTCCCGAGGACGTGCCCTCCGCCATCGGTGTGGGCTCGCTGGTCCACAACGCGGGCCGGCTCGCGGGCGCCGCCCTCGGCGGCGTCACGGTCGCCTTCCTCGGTACGGCGGCCGCCTACGCGGGCAACGGCCTGTCCTTCCTCTTCGTCGCCGCGGTGATCCCGTTCCTCAAGCCGGCCGGGCAGGCGTGGGGCGCCGCGCGCGCCGGAAGGAAGGCGACGCCGCCCGCGGCCGACCCCCTGAAGAAGGGCACGCGGAGCGACGCGGAGGAGGGCGGGAAGGGTGAGGCAGCGCGTGGCGCAGCGGGCGGCGAGATGACCGCGCGCCAGGGGCTCGCCTTCTTCCTGAGCCGCCCCCGCCTGGTCGCGCTGGCCGCCATCAGCGGGATCAGCGCCCTCTTCGGGCGCAACTACGGGCTCACCCTGGCCGTGCTGGTCACCGGCCCCCTCGCGGGAAACGCCGCCGCCTTCGGCACGGTCTCCACCGTGCTGGCGGCCGGGGGCATCATCGGCGCGGTGCTCGCCGCCCGGCTGCGCAAGCCCACCGTACGGATGGTGGGCGTGCTCGCCGCCGCCGGAGGCCTCCTCCAGGTGACGGCCGGACTGTCCCCCTCCCTCGCCGTGCTGCTGGTTCTCGTCCTGCCGATGGCGGTCGCGGAGTCCGTCTCCGACACCGCCACGACCACCGTGCTGCAGACCGATCCGCCCGCACACCTGCGGGGCCGGGTCCTGGGTGTGTGGAGCAGCGTGCGCACGCTGTGGAGCCTGGCCGCGCCGCCGCTGCTCGGGCTGCTCATGGAAACGGCCGGCGTCCGCGGCGCCCTGGTGATCGGCGGTCTGCTCACCGCCGCCGCGATCGGTTCGGGCTTCCTGCTGCGCAGCCGCCGTACCCCCGTCCAGGTGCGCTACCTCTCCGAGGGCACCCCGGCGGCGCTGCGCCCGGGCCTGAGCACGGCGGCCTGACGCTCCGGGGACGACGTCCCCGCGGGGCCGGGTGGCCGGCGGTAGCCTCCTGACAGGCGCCGGATCCGAAGACCAGAATGGGTGCATGACGGTGGCCGCACCTGTACTGGCCGGACTGCGCGCACAGCTCGGCCGCGAACTGTTCTCCCGCGTCGCCGGGCCCGCGGGACCGGCGAACCGCGCCCGCATCCACGGCACCCCCGGCCCGCGCTGGTTCGGGCCGGACCGGCCCGTGCGCGTCGTCCACGGCGACGCCTCGATGTTCATCGGCGGGCTGCGGGCGCTGCTGCTGCAGTCCCTGCACCCGCTGGCCATGGCCGCCGTGTCGGGGCATTCGGGATACCGCGGTGACCCGTGGGGGCGGCTGCAGCGCACCAGTACCTTCCTCGCGGTCACGACGTACGGCACGGCGGAGCACGCACAACAGGCCGTCGACCGGGTACGGGCGGTCCACGACCGGGTGCGCGGAACCACCGCCACCGGCGAGCCCTACCACGCCGCGGACCCGCACCTGCTGGCCTGGGTCCACATCGCCGAGATCGACAGCTTCCTGCGCGCCCACCAGCGGTACGGCGCCCACCCGCTCGACGGACCCGGCTGTGACGCGTACATCGCCGACACCGCCCGCGTGGCCGCCGCGCTCGGCGTGCAGGATCCTCCGCTGGACCGGGCCGCTCTCGCCGCGCGGCTGGCCGCCTACCGGCCGGAGCTGCGCGGCACCCCCGAGGCGCGGGACGCCGCCCGCTTCATCCTGCTCCAACCACCCCTGCCACGGGCCGCCCGCGCCCCGTACGCCCTCCTCGCCGCGAACGCCGTGAGCATGCTCCCCCGATGGGCCCGCGCGGAGCTGGGGCTGCCGTGGCTGCCGGCGTTCGAGAAGACCTGCGTACGGCCCTCCGGGCACGCGGTGACCGTGGCCATCCGCTGGGCGATGGGCGCTCCGGCGCGGACCGCGGACCCGCCGGCAGCGGGGCGCCGGACGTGAGTCAAGGGCTGAAAGGCGCGTGCGGGTGATCATCACGGCTGCGATGCTGGTCGTATGACCGACGCTTCCGCTTCCCACCCGACGAGCTCGCCCCTTTCCCCGAAGATCATCCGCCTGACATGGGGCCGGATGGAAGTCGAAGGCATCACCCCGGGCAAGGACTTCGTCCTCTACCCGGGCGGCGGCCACGCATGGGACTGGGCCGAGCACGGCACCCGGCACGACCCCGGGATCCAGCCCGGGGACGTACGGGAGCTGCTTGAGCGAGGCGCCGAAATCATCGTCCTCAGCCTCGGCATGCAGCGACGGCTGCAGATCGCCCCACCAACCCTGGAGCTGCTCCGGGAGGCAGGGGCAGAGGTGCACGTGAACGAGACCCCGGCAGCCGTCGAGCTCTACAACACCCTGACGGCCGGGACCCGGCCCCTGGGCGGCCTCTTCCACTCGACCTGTTGAGGCCGAGTGCAGGGAACCGGAACCGCCTTCGCGCCGTTGCCTGCCGTCGTCCCGTTGCCCGCCGTCGTCGCTGCCTGCCGTCCTGAAGCGTCGGTCAGGACGGTTCCTTGCCGCGTCCGCTCATCGCGTCGCGCAGCCGGTCGACCATCCCGAGCCCGGGGGCCAGCAGCTTGTTGGCCGGCGGCTTGTCGGGCGCGGACGGGTGCGGACGGGTCGGCGCGGTCTTCTTCGCCTGCCGCGCCTTGTCACCGAGCTTCATCAGCATCTCGGCCGAACACGCCTGCCGCATCTGCGGGAAGAGGGTGTTCTCCTCGTCGTTGACGTGGTCCCGGATCGTCGTCATCAGCTGCATGATCAGGTCGTCGAAGCGGGGATCGCCGGCATCGCACCCTTCGAGTTCCTTCATGATGCGTTCCGCCGCGGCGTGGTCGTCCAGTTCCCGGTCGGCGATGCCGTCGCCGTTCGGGAGCTGCTCGCGGACCGCCGGGTACAGATAGGCCTCCTCGGCGACCGAATGCCGGACGAGTTCCATGGTCACTTGATCCGCGTACATCTTCCTGCGGGCATCGCCGGAGGGCAGCTCCTCGATGTTCGCGAAGAGTTCCTCCACCTCCTCGTGGTCCGCAGTCAGTTCCGCGATGACGTCACCGCCGTGTCCCATGGGAATTCCCTTCTCCTGAGGCTGTCCGGCCCCCATCAAACCCGCGAGGTGCACACGCGCTGCGATTTCCCGCACCCAGCGTGTCGATCACTTCGTCCGTCTACCGCTGCGACCTGCACCATTCGTTCCGCATCGGGGGGCCGATACAGTCGCTTTCCCCCTTTCAGCCGCTTTACCGCCCCGTAGGCGGTTCGGCTCACGGGTGGTCAGGGTGGTCAGGGTGGTCAGGGGGTCACGGGTGGTCGGGGCGCTCCTCGGGAGGAACAGCGCCGCCTTCTCCTCCGCCCCTCTTCCCCTTGTCGGTGCCCTGCGGGTGCGTACCCTTCGTGCCCTTCACGCCCTTGCCGCCACCTTGCGCGGCCTTGAGCGCACCCGTGTCCTCCGGAGAGATGCACGGCTGAGAGACAATGGCGGAGCGGGAGTCTCTCGCAGTTTCCGGAGGCCGGCCATGACCCTCACCCGCCGCTTCCACGTCGATCAGGACGGGCACTCCGTGACCGTTCTCCTCGAACCCGCGGCCAAGGACGTCGAGATCCTGGTGGACGGCAAAGCGGTCGCCTTCGCCCACCGGCCGACCAAGGACGGGACGATCCTCAACGCGGCCCTGCCCACCGACCCGCCGCAGCCGATCACCATCGTCATCGAGGACAAGGGCGGTACGCCGTCCTGCTCGATGATGACGCGCTACCGCCGCTCCACCATGCCCGAGGTGTCCTGGAGCCGCGAGGAGCAGCGGTTCCTGCCGCGGCCGCTGGAGAAGCTGCGCGGCCTCCTGCGCCGCCCGTCCGCCTGAGCCTGAGCGCTACGGCCCGAGCTGGGGCCCGAGAGCTACGGGCGGCGCCAGTCGTCGCGGTCCAGGTGCGAACCGGCCATGGGACCCATCCGCAGCATGCCTCCGTCGACGGCCCACGACGCCCCGGTGACGTACGAGGCGTCGGGCCCGGCCAGGAAGGCGACGACCGCCGCGACCTCGCGGGCGTCACCCGGCCGTCCCATCGGGATGCCGGCCCTGCGTTCGGCGCGGACGTCCCGGTCCTCCTGGCCGGTCATGGGCGTGGCGATCTCGCCGGGTGCGACGGCGTTCACGGTGATGCCGTGCTCGGCCAGTTCCAGCGCCATGACCTGCGTCAGCAGGCCGAGGCCTCCCTTGGCGGCGCAGTACGGTCCGGCTCCCACCCTCGGCTGGTGCTCGTGCACCGAGGTGATGTTCACGATCCGTCCGCCGCCGCCCTGCCCGATCATCCGGCGTGCCGCGCGCTGACCACAGAGCAGTGGTCCCACGAGGTCGACGTCCAGGACCTCCCGTACGGTGGCGAGGTCCAGGTCGAGGAACGGGATGGCCGTCCCGGTCCCGGCGTTGTTGACGAGGACGTCGATCCGGCCCAGCCGGCCGGCGAGGCCGTCGATGACGTCCGCGGCGTCCGGCAGGACGGTCAGGTCGAGTCGGGCCACCTCCGCGCGGCGCCCGTACGCCCGTACCTCCTCGGCCGTCCGGTGCGCGCCCTCCTCGTCGGCGTGCCAGGTGATCCCGACGTCCATGCCCGCCTCCGCCAGCCGGACGGCGACGGCGCGCCCGATGCCGGAGTCGGAGCCGGTGACCACGGCGGTCCTGGGGGTGAAGTCGAGGGGGCTGGTCATGGCGTGAACCCTTCACTCGCGCGGTCGCCGGTCGCCGGTCGCCGGGCACCGGTCAGCGGTCAGCGGTCACGCGGACGCTCCCCGGCAGGGCGACGGGGCTGCCCAGGGCTCGGGGTGCCCGCCTGGCGGCCGGGGTCCGCCTCAGTACGTGAGCTTGTACGTCACGTCCTTCGGGACCGGGGACGGTGCGGTGTCGGTGTAGACGAGCCGGATCATGGTGAAGCGCTGGACGTCGGGGCGGGCCGGCCAGGGCTCCGGGTGGCTCAGGGTCACCTTCACCGGGTAGGGGCGGAAGCGGCCCGCCGCGCAGTAGGGGCGGCAGTCGTTCACCATGTCGGTGCCGGTCGCTGTCGCGGTCCGCGGCCCCCACGTGTCCCAACGGAGTTCGACGAGGCGGTTGTTGCCGTCACCGCAGGCCAGCAGGTACTCCTCAGGGCGTACCTGGGCCTCCGAGAAGCAGTCGACCACCACCGGGTCCGGCGCCCGTGCGGCACGGTTCTGCGCGGAGGCCGGGACGGCGGCCGCCGCGAGGGCCGCCGCCGCGCACAGCGCGGTGGCCGCCCGCACGCGGGACCGGGGTGCGGACGCGATCCGGCCGTCTCCTGAAGCGTCCACGACACCCTCCTCGCCCGTCTGTCGCGCCGTCGGCGCTGCGGCCCTTCCCAGCTTCCACGATCCGGGCGAGCGGCGCACCCGCTGGGCGACGGCGGCATGCGCGTCAGGGGGCCGTCCTTCGGCGCGCAGAGCTGCCGAACGCCCACCGACTGTCGGGAAGCCGCCCACGTTCGTCCGGATCACCGGCAGACCGGAGAAGGAACGCAGCTGGCTCGGTGCACAAGATCGCCAGCGGCTCACCTGCCATCCGCCGGAGGGAAAAGATCACAGGTCGGGCCCTTATGAACCTCTTGCTCCGTATGTCACTCTGGCGGGGCAAGCCGGGTCGCTGGCCTGCCCGACGACCCTGCCGACCAGTACGGAAACGCCCATGCCCCTGCCCTTCGCGTCTCGAGTCGCATCCGCCGCGGCGGCCAGCGCCATAGTCGTCCTGATGGCGGCTTGCACGACCCAGGTGGCCGCCGGTGCAGCGGCTCCCACGCCGCGGACGACGGCAGTGGTACCCGCTTCGGCCCCGGCCACCACCGCTGCGCGGCCGTCCGAGTCACCGATTGCCTCCGATCAGACCGAGGCCTCCACCCTGTCCATACCCTCCGTGGGGATAGCCGGGCTGCGCGTGACGCCGTACGAGGGCACCACGGACGATGCGCCGGGGACCCGTATCCAGGACCAGGGTGTGGCGGCCAGCCCGTACGGGAAGCGGGGCGGGGTCGGACCCGGCCAGGTGGGCAATTACCTGGTCACCGCGCACCGCCTCTCGGCGGGCGGCCCGCTGCGCGACCTGCCCGCCGTCAAGGAGGGCGACTCGGTGCTCGTGACCGTGGGCGACGTGGTGTACACGTACGAGATCACCGCGACCCGCAAGACGTCCTTCCGGTCGGAACGCTCGCTGAGCGAGCAGCGTGCCGCGGTGCCCGGCAAGCCCGGGGCGGCCCCGACCCAGGCCATGATCACGATCTCGACCTGCGCCACCCCGGAAGACCATGCCGAGGGCAACTTCTGGAGCGACGCCCAGGGCAATCCCGAGCACCGCATCGACAAGATAGGCGTTCTCCGCAAGACGTCCGGAGACCCTTCCGCCGGATAGCGCCCTCGGCCCTCCCCGCCTCCGCCCGGGCGGTCAGAACGCGAAGACGGCGTTCCCGTTGAAGGTCGCGGACATGGCGCACGCGTTGGAGAAGGTGTGCTTCCAGGAGATGCGGCTGCCCTGCCAGACGCCGTCCGCGGTGACGGTGACGGGGTCGTAGTGCATCGGGCAGGCGCGGTTCGAGTCCGGGGTGGCCAGGAGCGTGTCGAGGGTGCCCGCGGTGGCGGCGAGGGCCGCACAGGCGGCCTGGGGGTCGGGGTGCGTTCCCTGGGCGGTCGGTGCGCAGCTGAGGGTGGACGCCCGCACGACGGTGGCCTCGTCCTCGCCGCCCTGGGCGACGGTCAGTACCACGGCGGAGGGGGCGTACAGGCCGGCGGGCTGTGCCTCCGCGATGGCAGTGGAGCCGGCCAGGGTCAGGAGGGCGGCGGTGGAGACGGCAGCGATGCGGTAACGCACGACGAAACTCTCTTTCAATTTAAAGGTTTAACGCGGCACTTGGCTGCGTTATGTCGACTGGACGCTGCTGAGTCTGTCGGGTGTGAAGGGGGCGTGCACATCGATGACCGATTTACAGACATCTCGTTCGATTGTCCGCGGCCGAATGGTCGTTCAGGCAGCTCAGGCGGGTGGCGTGCCCCAAGTGATCAGGCGCAGACGCTGAGTGACCCTCGGCCTGCCGCCCGTACGAGGGCCGTTGACCTGCTGTCGGCCGCGCGCGGTTCATCGAACGTCCATCCAGGCTGGCCGGATAGGCGCGGTTCAGCGGCACAGGGCCGCGACAGTGGCCTGCTCATGAGCCCCAGTACGTAGCCGGCGCCCGGTGTTCCCGATGGGGACGGTGGTGCGCATCTCGGTGAGCTGGGCCGCCGGCAGCAGACGGCCGGCCAGGAGTGCGGTGAAGAACCCGTTGAGGTCGGAGTTGGTGGAGATCATCTGCCCTGCCGCCCAGCTCGCGGAGGGGTCTATTTCCGTGACGTCGCGCAGAGGCGCGCCGGCTGCATCCCTGTGATAGCCCCTGGGATGGGACTCTCGGATGGTCATATCACCAGGGGAGGGGAAGGATGTCGTCCTCGACGTACTTTTCGTAGTCGGGAAGTCCGCTGGTGTGCTGTAGGAGCTGACGGACGGTGATGCGGCGTCCGTCGATCTCCTCCCCGCGGACGAGGCCCGGCAGATAGGTGTCGACCGTGGCGTCGAGGCCGATCTTCCCTTCACCGACCAGTTGCAGCACGACCACCGCGGTGAACGTCTTCGTGGTGCTGCCGATCCGCACCTGACCGTCAACCGGCACCTTCGAGCCGGTGGCCAGGTCGCCCACCCCCGCGGTGTAGGTACGGGTACGGCCCTCACGGTCCTTGACGCTCGCCAGCGCGGCGGGCAGGCCATCGGAGCGCACCAGCGCGCTCAGGCCCTGCTGGACGGTGTCGGGCCTGGCGCCAGCCGATGCCGCGGGCGGCGCCAGGACACCCGTCGTCAGGGCGCCCCCCGGTACGCGACGCAGCCGATGAGGAACGGGAGCGAGGAGGAACGCCCAGGCCGCGGTGGCGGGCTCTTGCGGCCCTTCTCAGCTGACCTCGCCGAACAGTAGCTTCGCGGCCACCGTCGTCCCGTCGGTGCGGATCGTGCCGGCCACCGCCTTCGCCCGCGCGCAGGTCTCGGGCGACAAGGCCTTGTCGAGCGCGGCTGACAGGGATCCGGTGGTCGGAGTCGGACCGTCGTGTGCCGCGCCGATGCCCAGCTCGGCCACGCGGCCTGCCCAGTACGGCTGGTCCGCCCCCTGGGGTACGACCACCTGGGGCGCGCCGGCCCGTGTGGCGGTCGTCGTCGTGCCCGCGCTGCCGTGGTGTACGACGGCGGCCGTCCGGCGGAACAGAGCCTCGTGGTCGACCTCGCCGACGAGGAAGCAGTCGTCCTGGTCGTCGATCAGGGCCAGGTCGGCCCAGCCGCGGGCGACGACCGCGCGGTGGCCCTGCGCGCGGATCGCCTCGATGGCCGCCCGGGCGAAGTCCTTCGGGGCGCTCAGGGGCGTACTGCCGAGGCCCACGTACACCGGTGGTGTGCCGGCGTCCAGGAACGCCACCAACTCGGCGGGAAGAGGGCGTTCGTCGGTCAGGAACCACGCGCCGGTCTGGACGACGTCGAGGTCCGTCGGCTGCCACGGAGCCAGGACCGGGTCCGTGGCCAGCCACGGGTGGTCGGTGAAGGCGTAGTCGCGGACGTTGTCCACCGGCGGCAGGCCGATCGATGCCCGTTGGGTGTTGAGCATCTCGCCGAACATCGCGTTGGCGATCCGGGCGTCCAGGTCCCACAGCGCCCGGTTGTCGGTCTCGTCCGGTGGCAACGGCCGGCCCCGCCGCGCGGGAGGCCGGCGGTACGGAGACGGCAGGCTGACCGGCTGGTGGCTCACGTGCACGTAGCGGATGCCCAGTTTCTCGGCCACCGACCGCGCGCCGGCCGTGGCGGGCAAGGGGCCGGTCGCCACCAGCGCATCACATCCCTGGGCCGCCGCGGCGACCGTGCCGAACTGCGCCGCCATCAACTCGGCCGCGCGCTGCGGCAGTCCCACCGCCGACCCCGGCGTCACCGAGGTCACCAGCGGGCGCACCGGCCGGCCCGTCGGCACCAGCGGCACACCGACCTCGGCCAGCAGCTCCGCGAACTCCTCGTCCGGCGGCGCGCACACCCGCACCTCCGCGCCCAGTTCCCGCAACCGCACCGCGAGTCCCGCTATCGGTTCGACGCTCCCGCGCGACCCGTACGTCGAGAACAACACACGCATTGAGCAACTCCGATGTCCGCAGGTTCTGGCCTCGATCCGCGATTCTGCGGCACGCCCCGGGTCTTGCCGCAAGCCCCCTGGTGCGCTATAGGTTGAAAGTGGCAGGAGCGCCCTGGGTGGCGCGGTCTTCGCGCTGCCGACGGCGTACGGCCGGATTCGGCGGGTACGCGCGGGACATGACGGTGAAAAAGATGAGCGTCCTCGTTCTGGACTGCGCCGATCCGCAGACCCTCGCCCAGTTCTACGCCCGCTTTCTTGGCGCCGAAGTGTGGGCCGGGGAAGAGCCCGACGTGGTCGAGGTGGTGGGGGACTCCGGGGTGCACCTTTCCCTCCGCCGCGACCACGGCTACGCGCCGCCGAGCTGGCCGCGCCCGGAGGACTCCCAGCAGGCGCACCTGCGGATCCTCGTCGGAGCCGAGGATCTCGACGAGGCCGAGCGCGAAGCCGTCTCACTGGGGGCCCGGCCGCTGGAGCCCGACTGCGAGGACGGCCCGCTCGACGCCCGCCGCTTCAGCGATCCCGCCGGTCACTCCTTCACGCTCGTCGCTACCGGGGAGGTCACGGGTGCGCCTCCGTGCCGCGGCGGTTGAACGGCAGCCTGCCGAGCACGACCGCCATGCCGCAGGTGTTGGTGAGCGCGGAGAAGACCAGGCCGGCCCCGATCGCAGCGGACAGCAGGGAGAAAGCCGGGTGGAGGAGCAGCCCGAGGATCAGACCGAGCAGCACGATGACACCCGCGGTGAAGCGGACCTGGCGTTCCATCGCCCAGACGGCCCGCGTCGGGGAGCCGTCGGGATGCTGGAGGTCGTGGCCCTCGGCCGCCCAGGCCTGGGTGCCGCCCGTGAGGCTCGACGCGGGGATGCCGTGGGAGGTCAGCGTCCCGACGGCGTTCTCCGAACGGGCACCGGAGGCGCACACCACGAGCAGGGGCTTGCGTTCGGCGGCCTGCCGCAGCTCCGGCAGGCTCCGCGGGAGCCGGTCAAGGGGAACGTTGACGGCGTCCGGCAGGTGGCCGGACGCGAACTCGCCCGGAGTGCGGACGTCGACGACGGTCAGCTCGCGCAGTCGTGAATGCGCCTGGTTGACATCGAGGGAGGTGGGAACGCTCATGGCGGACCTGGTCCTTGGCAGAGGGAGTGGCGGGGGAGGGCTCAGCGGCGCGCCGACGCGCCGACGGGGTACGGCACGACGCGCGACTCCGGAGCCATGCCGGGGATGATAGGCGCCCCGGGACGGCCCGGCCGCGAGTCGGCGAACCTGCCACGGAACCGCCACGTTCCCGCAACAACCGGCGGAGGGGCCGGGACTGGGGCTGGCGCCGCCGCCCTTGCGCCCCGCACCCGCACGGTCCCCGTCCCTTCCCCATTTCCGTTCCACGCGGCAACCCGAACGAGTGAACGGGGAGATCGGCGTGAGCCTCATCCCGGACAGGAAGCCGACCGAGGGGCTCAGTAGCGCAAGGCGGTTCCGGTCCCGGCCGACACCGTGCCGGACAGCTTGTGCGTACTGCGGGCCGTACCCTGCCCCGTGCCCTTCCCGGCCACGTCCGAGATCGTCACCACCACGGTGTCGAGGAGCTTGCCGCTCTCGTCCTTGAACTCGACCTGCACGGCGAAGGACTTGGTTCCGTCATCGGTGTTCCGTACCGTCACGGGGACCGTCGTGTACCCGTCCCCGTCGGTCGTCACCGCACCCAAGGACACCTGGTCCTTGGCATCGACGCCGTTCTTGACCTCGGCGAGCTTGTCCTTCGCGACCGCGGCGGCGGACTCGGCGGCCCTCGCGGCCTCGGCGGCGGCCGACGAGACCGCTTCGCCTGCCGACTTCACCGCCGATGCGGCGCTCGCCACGGCGTCGGGCGGGCCGCCGTCGCCGTCCGCACAGCTCGCGGCGCCCAGTGCCACCGCGCACAGCGCCACACTTGCCGCACCACGCGTCCACGCGACTGCCGCCACCACGCCTCCCAGGGTGTTCCGGACTTCCCAGTCAAAGGCCCGGCGGCCCGGATGCCCACTGGACCGGGCATTCGGGTGAGGGCGTACGACGGCTCCTCGCCCCCCGAAGTGCGCCGAGGGCGGGCGGGTCCCCTGTCGTGACGCGGCTTCACCGGCCACACTGATGACTTCGGGGCGGAACGCCCCCGTCACAAGGAGGTTGTGGGGAGTTGTCGGGTGAACCTGCGGAGCAGTCCCCTCCGGTCGTTCGGCCCCCGGTGTGGGAGACGTACGGGCCGGCCGATCTCAGCGCTGTGCCGGTGTTCGCCGGAGGGTTCATCAACTTCGGATACTGGCGGTCCATCGACCTCGGACGACCGCTGTCGCAGGGCGACCGGATCCGCAGCGAGCAGGACCTCTACCGGCACGTACTCGACGCGGCCGCCCCCGAGGGCCGGCGGGCCGTGGAGATCGGCTGCGGTCTCGGCCTCGGGTGCGCCCTCGCCCTGGAGGAGTACGGGCCTTCGTCGGTCACCGGGGTGGACATCCACCCCCAGCAGCTTGAGCGGGCCCGCGAGGTGAACTCCCCGCTCCTCGAAGCGCAGCCGGACCGGCTGCGCTTCGTACTCGGGGCGGCGGAGCGTCTGCCGCTCGGCGACGCGGAATTCGACTCCCTGTACAGCGTCGAGGCGGCTCAGCACTTCCCGGATCTGTCCGCGTTCGCCCGGGAGGCGGCGCGGGTTCTGCGGCCCGGTGGGCGGCTGGCGGTCGCCAGCTTCTTCACCGTCGACGGCGGGCACGCGCACACGCACCCGCACGCGCATACACACGCGGAGCGGCTTGCGGGACTGCTCGACTCGTTCGCCAGTGGCCTGGACATCGCCCGGCCCGTCTCCCGGCTCGCCGATGCCCTGGCCGAGGCCGGTTTCGCCGAGGTCCAGGTGACCTCGATCGGTGCGCAGGTCTGGCCGGGCTGGGACCGCTGGCTCGCCCGCCTGTGGAAGCCCGGCACCTGGCCCCGCAACTTCCTGGCCGCCTGGGAACAGCAGATCCTGGACTACTACCTGGTCACCGCGGCCCGCCCGTAGCGATCGGCGCGGCCCGAGCCCGGGTTCACGCGAGGAACTGGGCGAGGGCTCCCGTCACCGTGGCAGACGAGGGCGAGACGGTTCACGGCGATCTCCGGCTGAGGGCTGGGGCGTTGACGTGACCGACCGTCCCGGAAGAGGTGTTCGCCATGGTGCGGCCGGTGGAAGATGACACCGGCGAACACATCGGAGGGCACGTGGCAGGGAAGCCGGGTGAGCGCGGGGACGCGCTCGCCAGGTTGCGCGAGGAGCTGCTCGACGGTCTGGCTCGCGCCCGTACGGACAAGACCCGGCTCGCGGTCCGGGCGGGCTTGGGCCGCACCACGGTCCACGGGGCCTTCAGCGCTGACGGGACCGTGCCGTCGGCCGCGACCGTCGTGGCCCCGGCCGGTGCGCTGCGGCTGCCGGTCGACGAGCTGCTGGAACTGCGGCGGACGGCCGCAGGAGAAGGCACCGCTGTTCCCGCGCGGCCGTCGGGCCCGGCCAAGCCCATCGGCGCATGGGATCCGCACGATCTGGAGGTCCACCCTGCCGGCCCCGTGCTCACCGGACCCGGCCAGGGGCGGGTTCTGCCCGGCTACGTGACGCGGGCACGACCGGGTGCTGGCAGACGCCGTACGGGATGCCGCCGGGGGCCGCAGCCGGTGGTGCTGGCTCGCCCACGTCTCCCTGGCGCCCGTAGCAGACGCGGCACGGGCTCAGACGATATGGCCGTCGCGCAGCTCCACGACCCGGTCGGCCAGTTCGATCAAGTGGGGGTCGTGGGTGGCGACGAGGATGGTGACCGACTCGCTGCGCACCACCGCACGCAGCAGTTCCATGATGGACCGGCCGGTCTCCGAGTCGAGCTGGCCCGTGGGTTCGTCCGCGATGATCAGGTCGGGGTCGTTGGCCAGGGCGCGGGCCACCGCGACGCGCTGCTGCTGGCCGCCGGAGAGTTCGCCGGGGCGCTGCTCGGCGTGGTCCGCGAGGCCGACCAGGGCGAGCAGGGTCCGGGCGCGTTCCTCGCGCTCTTGGGCGGGGACGCGGCGCAGTCGCATCGGCACGCCGACGTTCTCGGCGGCGGTGAGGACGGGGATCAGGCCGAAGGACTGGAAGACGAAGCCGATGCGGTCGCGGCGCAAGGCCAGCAGGCCCGGCTCGTCGAGGTCCGCCAGGTCGGTGCCGTCGAGGGTGATCCGGCCGCTGGTCGGGGTGTCGAGGCCGCCGACGAGATTCAGCAAGGTGGTCTTGCCGGAGCCCGACCGGCCCCTGAGGGCGGTGAGTTCGCCGCGGCGGACCTCGAAGGACACGCCGCGCAGGGCGTGGACGGCCTGCGGTCCGCTGCCGAAGCTGTGGCGTACGTCGTCCACCACCACGATCGGCGCGCCACCGCCCTCCCGCACCGCCGCGACCGCCCCCGGTTCCTGATGGTCACTCATGAGATCTACCCCACCGTCGAGTTGTCCGAGCGGAGCGCCCCGCCGCGCGTCCCGCAGGCCCTGCCGCTGTAGCTTTCTGATCGCATTTGCGCATCTGTCACTGCTTTCACGCAAGCCCCTTCCGTCTATGGCTCATATCTGACAGCATCGTCCGCTATCCGGTACCGAGGGTCCGGGCGGGGGAGGAACTGCACACGTGCTCGGCTTCGTCGTGCGCCGACTGCGCGGGCGATGGCCGCTCGCCGTCGCCGTACTGCTCACCGTACTGATCACCGCGACCGCTCTGACCGCGCTGACGGCATTCACCCGTGGCGTGGGGGAGGAGGGGCTTCGACGGGCCCTGACCGGCCCGGAACAGCCCCGGACCACCGTCGTGATCACCAGTGGCCATCCCGCCTCCTCCCGCGCCGAGGACGACGAGTCCGTCCGCACCTTCGCGGACGAGGTGTTCGGGCGGCTTCCGGTGGCCTCCGAGAGCGTGGCCCGCAGCCGTTCGTACGGACTTCCCGGCGCTGCCGTTTCGGGCCGCGACGCCGACCTGACCCTGCTCGCCGCGCTCGGCCGGGAGCACGTGGAACTGCTCGCCGGCCAGTGGCCGGGGCCGGTCGCCGCCGCCGGGCCCGGCGCCCCGACGGCACCGGCGCAGGTGGCCGTGCCGCGCGCGGCGCTGACACGGCTCGGCCTGGCCGAGTCCGCGCTGCCCGCACCCGTCCGGCTGGACGACCGGTTCGGCGGACCTCCGCTGACCGTGCTGGTCACCGGCGTGTACCGGGCCGCCGATCCGGACGCCGCGTACTGGCGGCTCGACCCGCTCGGCGGCCGGGAGATCCAGGCCGGCGCCTTCGCCACCTACGGCCCGCTCCTGGTGGACGACAGCGCCTTCACGACAGGCGGCCTCCTGCAGAACTACCGCCTCACGCTGCTGACACCGGACCTGCGTACGATCCGCACGTCCGAGGCCGAGGCCGTCCGGACCGCGACGGACCCCGCGGGGGACTCCCTCGAGCGCACCACCTCGCTCCGGGCCACCACCGAACTGCCCCGACTGCTGGCCGAGTTGGACTCCGGCATGCTCGTCGCCCGGTCCACCCTCCTCATGGGCGCGCTCCAGCTCGCCGTCCTCTCGACCGCCGCGCTGCTGCTCGTCTCCCACATCCTGACCGTCCGCCAGGAGCCGGAGCGAGTCCTGCTCACCGCGCGCGGTGCCTCCCGCCGGCGCCTCGGCGCGCTGGGCGCGACCGAGTCGCTGCTGCTCGCCCTGCCCGCCGCCGTCCTGGCACCGTTGCTCACACCGCCCCTGCTGCGCCTGTTCGGCCGGTTCGGACCGCTCGGGCGGGTCGACCTGGAGATCCCGGACACCTGGCTGGTCTGGCCGGTCGCGGCCGGCTGCGCCCTGGCCTGTGTCCTGCTGACGACCCTGCCCTCCGTCCTGCGCGGCGCCTCGGCCGCCGTACTGCGCCGCGTGGGCAGCAGGCAGGCCCTGGTGACGGGCGCCGCCCGCTCCGGCGTGGACCTGGCCGTGGTGGTCCTCGCCGTCCTCGGCTACCAGCAGCTGTCGCAGTACGGGGGTTCGGACGCTCCCGCGGCCGACGGCCCCGCCGGCGGCGGGCTCGGCGGCGGGCTCGGCGTGGACCCGGTCCTGGTCGCCGCTCCGGCCCTGGCCCTGTGCGGGGGCACGCTCCTGGTCCTGCGGCTGCTGCCGTTCGCGGCGCGGGCCGGGGGACGGCTGGCGGCGCGCGGCCGGAGCCTGGGCCCGGCCCTGTTCGGCTGGCAGCTCGCCCGACGGCCCGGCCGGGCCACCGGGCCCGTGCTGCTGCTCGTACTCGCCGTCTCCAGCGGGATCCTGGCCCTCGGTCAGCACACCGCCTGGTCCGCGTCCCAGCGCGACCAGGCCGACTTCGCGACTGCGGGCGGCCTGCGGCTCTCCGCGAGCAGCATGCCCCCGATGGGGCAGGGCGGACGCTACGGGGCACTGCCGGGCGGGGACCGCCTGAGTCCGGTGGTCCGCCGGGAGCAGCAGCTGCCGGGCGGGGGCGTCACCGAGCTCGTCGCGCTGGACGCCGCCAAGGTGGGCGAACGGGTACCGCTGCGCGCGGACCTGCGCGGCGGCCACCGGATGCGGGACCTGTTCGCCCCGCTCGCCCCGCTCGCCCCGCTCGCCGCGGGCGACGCGGACGCCGCAGGTGCGACCGCCGCCGCGGAGGGCCCCGGTGTCGTCCTGTCCGGCTCCCCGCGCCGGATCGACCTCGACGTGACGGTACGGTCCACCGGTACGAGCTGGGCAGCCGTGAGCCTGCTGGTGCGCGACCGGTTCGGGGTGACCCACGGGACGCCGTCGGTCACGCTGCCCACCAGCGGCGACGCCACCCTCCCCTTCCTCCTGGACACACTGACCGGTCCCCCCGTCGGTTCGGTCGCAGCCCCGCTGACGCTGGCGGGCGTACGCCTCTCGTACGCAGGGGACGGCGGCCCCGGGGGCGACGGCAGCGAGCTGACCCTGCGCCGGATCGCCGTCTCCGACACCGTGGACGGCGGCGCCGCCACGGTCGCCGCACCCGCCCCCGCGGGCAGGGGCGGCTGGCAGTCGGCGCCCCCACAGGGGCCCCGCTCCCTGCGGGCCCCCGAACTGTCCCCGGTCCCGGCCGGTTCACCGGACGTGCTGCGGCTGCGCTACTGGGGCGGGTCCGGCACGGACAAGGGTGTCAGCGCCGTGCTGTTCCCGACGCCCACCGAGCCGCCCGCCGCCCAGGTTCCGGCGGTCGCCACCACCCCCTACCTGCGGTCCATAGGCGCCTCCGTCGGCGAGACGGTTCCCGTCACGCTGGACGGCGCGACCGCCCCGATACGGATCACCGCCGCCGTGGACTCCCTGCCCGTGGTCGGACGGGCGGCGCTCGCCGTCGACCTGCGCACGCTCGGCCGGTTCCTGCTGGAGTCCTCCGGTCAGCAGCCGCCCCCGCCCACCGAGTGGTGGCTGCCCGCAGCCTCGGCCGGCGACCCGATCCCGGCCCGCGCGGCGGCCGCGCTGCGCGAAGGGACCAGGACCGAACGCGTCCACCTGCGCGAGGAGATCAGCGCGCGCCTGTTGGGCGACCCGCTGAGCGCCGGCCCGCAGAGCGCGCTGGCCGCCCTCGCCGCCGCGTGCGCGGTCCTGGCGGCGATCGGCTTCGCGACCTCCACAGCCGCCGAACGGCGCGTGCGCGGACGGGAGTTCTCGGTCCTGCTCGCCCTCGGCACGCCGCGCCGGTCGCTGGCCCGGGCGTCCGCCGCCGAGGGCGGGGTGCTGATCGCCATCGGGACCGCGGTCGGGACCGGGCTGGGCGTCGCCCTCGTCCATCTGATGGCGCCCCTGATCGTGCTGACACCCACCGCCGGGCGGCCGTTCCCGCCCGTACGGGTGGACATGCCGTTTTGGCCGACCCTGCTCACAGCCGCCGCCATCGCGGCCGTTCCGCTGCTGTCGGCCGTGCTCAGCGGCCCGGGGGGCCGCGACATCGCCGCCCGGCTGCGCCCCGTGGAGGAGATGTGACCACCCCGCCGCCGTCCGCCACCCCGCCGCAGTCCGCCGCCCCGTCCGCCGCCACCCCGCCGTCCGCCGCTGCCACCCCGCGGCCCGCGCCGTGGGTCAGGACCCGTTTGCGGGCGGCGCCGCTGGGCACCGCGCTCGGTGCCGCGCTCGCGTTCGTCGCCGTCCTGCTGGCCGCCGCGCTGCCACTGGCCCAGGACCGGGGCGCCGACCAGGCCCTGAGGGCCTTCCTGCACCGCAGCGGGCCGAGCAGCACCAGCCTGCTGGTGACCGCGCCGGCCCCGGAGGACGGGCAGAGCCCCCAACGCCTGGACGGGACGCTGAACAGCCTGCTCGCCCGTACCGGGAACACCTTCCACGTCGACCCGGACACGGTGGTCCACGGCACGCGGACCACCAAGCGGCAGCCGCTGCTGAATCCCGAACTGTCCCGCCCGTCCGGCTTCCCGCCCCGGTTGTCCCTGCTGTACGTCCGGCAGGCGCAGGCGCACGTGCAGCTGGTGGAGGGGCGCTGGCCGAGCAGCACACCCGCCGCGCCCGCCGGCCAAGCGCCCGCGGGTGCCCCCGAAGACGCCGCCGCGGGCTGGGCGCCCCTGCAGATCGCTCTCTCGCAGCGCGTCGCCGAGACCCTCGGCGCCCGCCTCGGATCCGTCCTGAAGAGCACGCCCCTGGTCGAGGGCACGCCCTCCGTGGAGGTCGTCGGTCTCTACGCGGTCCGCGACGAGACCGATGACGTCTGGGTGGACATGGGATGCCTCGTCCGTGCCTGCGAGCACTACAACGGAGAGAACCTCTCCTGGGACGCCGACGCCTTGATCGGAGCCGGGGACCTCGACCGGATGGACACCTGGGGCCGCACCGCCGAGGACTTCTGGCGGCTTCCGGTGGACGTCGGCCGCCTGCGGGCCGACCGGCTCGACGCCACGACGCAGGAGATCGCCTCGTACGTCGCCGGGCCCACCGCCGCCACCGTCGCCCGGGAGACCCACCGCGAGCGGCTGCGGACCACCTCCTGGCTGCCCGAGCTGTTCGAGCAGGCCCGCGCCCGCAGACAGGCCGCGGCGCCGCTCGCCGCGATCGGACCCGCCGGGGTCGGCGGGGTCGCCTTCGTCGTCCTGTGCCTGGCCGGCGCGCTCGCCGGGGACCGCCGGGACGCCGAACTGCGGCTGCTGCTGGCGCGGGGCGGCTCGCGCGCCGCCATCGTCGGCCGGCTCCTCGGCGAAGGCGCCGTCACGGTGCTCCCGGCGGCCGCGGCCGCCGCCGCGCTCGCCGTACTCCTGTTGCCCACGCCCCGGCTCGCACCCGCGCTGCTCTCGGCCGCGGCCGTCGCACTGCTCGCGCTGCTGGCCTTCCCGGTACGGGCGGCCGTGCTGCTCTCCCCGCCGCGCCCGGCCGGGCGGTGGCGCAGGCCCGTGGCCGAGCTGCTCGTCCTGACCGCGACCGGCGCGGCCGTGCTGGAGGTCCGCCGCCGCGGGGTCGCCCCGGCCGGCAGCGACCCGGACCCACTGCTGGTCGCGGCTCCACTGCTGCTCGCGCTGTGCGGGGCGCTGCTGTTGGCCCGGCTCCAGCCGGTGGTGACCGGGTGGCTCGCACGGGCGGCCGGCCGCCGCCGCGGGCTGGTCGGCTTCCTGGGGCTGGCGCGGGCCGCCCGCGGCTCGGGGGCCCGGGGCACCGGGACGCACACCCGTGGCCGGAGCGGTCCTTCCGTCCTGCCGATGGTCGCGCTGCTGCTCGCCATCACCACCGGGGGATTCGGGGCCGCCGTCCTGGAGTCGGTGGACTCGGCCCGGCTGGGGGTGGCCCGGCTGAAGGTCGGGGGTGACGCGGCGATCTCCACGTACGGGAACTCGCCGCTCCCGGCCGGGCTCGCGAAGGCCGCGGGCGAACTGCCGGGCGTACGGACGTCCGTGCCGCTGTGGATCGACGACGACTCCTCCGTCCTCGGCACCGCCCAGGGCTCCACCCAGGTCACGGTGATCGTCGCCGAGCCGGCCGCGTACGCGGAGCTTTCCCGTGCCCTCGGCTGCGGCTCCTTCGACCCCGCCCTGCTGGCCGCCGGCGGCGCGTCCGCCGATGCCCCGGTGCCCGCGCTCTTCAGCGCCGCCCTGGCACGGCAGGCCGCCGCGGGTACCTACGTACTGCGGCCCGGCAACGGTGGAGAGCTGCGGGCACGGGTCACCGGAGTGATCGACTGCACCCCGGCCCGGCCGGCTGCGGGCGCCGCGACCGTCGTCCTGCCGTCGGGCCCCGCGACGGCCCTCATCGGCGGCGTCGACCACCCGAACCAGTGGTCCGGCCTCGGCTCCCCCGACGCGGACCGGCTGCGCGCGCTGGTCCGGGCCGCGCTCCCGGCGGCGTCCGCCGCCGCGGCTCCGGCGCCCGCCACGGGGCAGGATCCGGCCTCCCGGGTGCACCCGGCCGACGCGGTGTATCCCGTGCGCACCAGCGCCGAGGCCGTCGCCGAGCTGGGCGCCGATCCGCTGCAGCGGTCGGCGCAGCGCCTCTTCTGGGCCTCCGTAGCCGCAGCGGCCGGATTCGCGCTGCTGGCCGTACTCCTGACGCTGATGCGGACCGTCCCCGAACGTGCGGCGCTGCTGGCCCGGCTGCGCACCATGGGGCTGCGCCGCCGGCAGGGCGTGGCGCTGATCCTCGCCGAGACCCTGCCGCAGACCCTGGCCGCGGCGCTGGGCGGGGCCCTGGTGGCGGCGGCCGCGGTGGCGTTGCTGGGCCCGGCGATGGACCTGTCCACGCTGGTCGGCGCGAACGTGCCGACCGGTGTACGGCTCACGCCGGGACCCGTACTGACCCAGGCCCTGGGCCTGGCCGTCCTGGTCGCCGCCGCCGTGCTCGTCGAGGCGGCGACGTCCGGGCGACGGCAGATCACCCACGAGTTGAGAGCGGGAGACCAGCGTTGAACACCGACCAGCCGACGTACGAGGAGCTGCGCCGCCGGGCGACGGCCGCCGCGGAACCCCGCACCCCGGCGGCGGACGCCGCGATCGCCTGCGACCGCCTGGTCCGGATCTTCAGCACGGACGGCATCGAGGTGCAGGCCCTCCAGGGACTGGAGCTGACGGTCGCCCAGGGCGATCTGGTGGCCCTCGTAGGCGCCTCCGGCAGCGGCAAGTCCACCCTCCTGAACATCCTGGCGGGCCTGGACGTCCCGACGGCGGGCAGCGCGGCGGTCGCCGGATACGACCTGCTGGAGCTGTCGGCGCGGGACCGGCTGCGCTACCGGCGCGAAGCGGTCGGGTTCGTCTTCCAGCAGACGGCCCGCAACCTGCTCCCGTTCCTGACAGCCGCCCAGAATGTCGCCCTGCCGATGCAGTTGAAGGGCGGCGGCGGCGGTGGCGGTGGCTCCCGGCGCGGCGCGGGCGCGCGCCGCGCCGCCCGGGTCGCGGAGGTCCTGGACGCCCTGGGGATCGGCGACCTGGCGCACCGGCGCCCGGCGGAACTGTCCGGCGGCCAGCAGCAGCGCGTCGCGATCGCCGTGGCGATGGCGAACGACCCCAGGGTGCTGCTGGCCGACGAACCCACGGGCGAACTGGACTCGGAGACGGCCGCGGCGGTCTTCGAGACCTTCCGCACGGTGAACAAGGAGCTCGGCGTGACGGTGGTCATCGTGACGCACGACCCCATGGTGGCGGGCGAGGTCCGCCGCACGGTGGCGATCCGTGACGGCCGCACCAGCAGCGAGGTGCTGCGCCGCCTGGTCACCGACGAGCACGGCGAGGAATCGATCAGCGAACGCGAGTACGTCGTCCTGGACCGCTCCGGACGCGTCCAGCTCCCCCCGAAGTTCCTGGAGGCCCTGGGCATGGAACACCGCGTGGCGGTCGACCTGGCCCCGGACCGCATCGAACTCCGCCCGGACCGGAGCTAGGTCGTCTCTTTCGGATCTTGCCGGGCCCTCGCTGCCCGGCACCGCACCTCGCCGCGTTGTCGGGGCGACCGAGTACGTCCAGTACACGGGCGCCCCTCCGCCTTGCGATGCACGGCACCGGACAACGCGGGCTCGACCGACAAGATCCGAAAGAGACGGCCTAGGCCCCGTCCGGGGTGGCTTCCGATCAGGACGGGCTCGCGGCGCCTCGACGCTATCGGGGATCCCGGCCACGCGTACGAGGACCTCCTCTGGCTTCCGTGGCTTCCCTGCCTTCCGCCGCATCGCGACGCAGGAGCCCGGGAGCGTACCTTCGAACGGCCGGGCAGCGGCACGGTCAGGACACCGGCCCTCGTCCGTCCCGCAGCCGCGCGGCGAACGCCCGCGCCGCGGTCAGGTCCCCGACGTTCGGCCGCTGCTTGTTGATGCCGCCGACGAGCTTGAAGGGCGTCCAGGTGTCGAACGCCCGGCACGAGAAGCTCCCGTCCACCTCGAAGCCCTTGCCTTCGAGGAGCTGGACCAGGGGGCGCGTGAAAGGCGCCAGCGGTACCTCGGGGAGCCCGCTGGTGGCGAACACGAAGGCTCGTCCCCGCCTCGGGGCAAGTCCCTTGACGTAGTCGGTCAGGCGCGGATGGAGCCTGCTGTGGAAGACGCCCGCGCCGAACCCCACGAGGTCGGCGCAGGCCAGCTCCTCCGGGTCGGCCTCCTCGGGGGAGACGACCTTCGCGCCCAGTACCCGGGCCATGGTGTCGGCGACACGGCGCGTATTGCCGTGCGACACGGAGACGCACACGATGACGGCGTTCATCCTGACGGATCCCTTCTCTCGGTTCCGTAGCGAGGACAGCGCAGCGGCGCCGGATGTGACACCACGCGAGTGTGACGGCGGCCACGCCGTACCGGTCGACGAAGCGATCGCCACGGCTCGGCCGCACGACATGTCGCCCGTGCGGCCGTTGGCCGCGACGGCCAAGGTGCGCGGGTTCCGACTCGAACTTAGGATCGCCCTTGGCGGAGCCTGCCCAGGACGGCGCCCCGCCGCGACCTGGGCCTCCGCCCGAGGTGGGGCGGTCTGCCACGGCCACCTGGAGGCTGGTGGACGACCATGGACGCCCAGGCCCCGGAACCTTCCGGAAGCGAACCCCCCGTACGTCCCACCCGCCCCGAGCCCGCCCCCCGCCGGACGACCATGCTGAGGCGGGCCTGGGGCCGGGCCCTGATCTGGCCGGCGGCCCTCCTCGACTTTGCCGCCGGCAGCCTGCGCCAGGGACCGCACCGCCGCCACCGGCGGCGTGGTCTGTGGGTGGCCGTCGTGCTCGTCCTGGTCGTACTCGTCGTCGGCGCGCTCCTGCTGGTCCCGTACGTGCGTTCCGAGAAGCCCGTGGCCCATTCGCAGGGCAACGCGGCGAGCATCCCCGCCTCCGTACCGGCAGGGCTGCGCCCCTTCTACACCCAGACCATCGCCTGGAAGGAGTGCGGACGCGGTGCCCAGTGCGGCCGGCTGACGGTGCCGCTGGACTACGCCGACCCGGGCGCACGAACCATCCGGCTGGCCCTCGTCCGCAGACCGGCGACCGACCCGGCCCACCGGACCGGCTCGCTGCTGTTCAACCCGGGAGGACCAGGCGAATCCGGCCTCCTCGCCGTGCAGGACCATGCGAACGAACACTTCACCAACCGGCTGCGGTCCCGGTTCGACCTCGTGGGCTTCGACCCCCGCGGGGTGGGGCAGAGCGCGCCGATCCACTGCCGGTCCGCCGCACCGTCGGCCGATTCCGCCGTGGTCGACGTGACACCCGACGATCCAGCCGAGGTCGATCGTTACGTCGCCTCCCAGAAGGACTTCGCCGCCTCCTGCCAGGCGGATTCCGGTGAGCGGCTGGCCCATGTCTCGACCATCGAGACCGCTCGTGACATGGACGTGCTGCGTGCGGTCCTCGGGGACGCGCACCTGCACTACCTGGGCCTGTCGTACGGCACCTACCTGGGTGCCCTCTACGCCGAGCGGTTCCCCGACCGGGTCGGCCGGCTGGTCCTCAACGCCGCCGTCGACCCCAGGCGCAACGCGCTCGATTCCCTGCGCGGCCAGGCGGCGGGCTTCCAGCGGGCGTTGGACGCGTTCCTGGCCGACTGCGCCGGCCGGCCCGACTGCCCGCTGGGCACTGATGTTCCGGGGGCCCGGCAACGCCTCGCCGAACTGCTGACGCGCCTGGACCGTACGCCACTGCCCGCAGGTGAGCAGGGCACCCTCGACAAGGACACCGCCCTGCTGGCCATTTCGGACGCGCTCTACAGCAAGCACGCCTGGCCCCGGCTGGAGGCAGCCCTACGGGAGGCGCTGGCGGGCAACGGGGCGGACATGCCGGCGCTCATCGCCATGCCGTACGCCGACAACTACTCGGAGGCGCTCACCGCCGTCCTCTGCCTGGACCTCCCCCCGGCCCTGACCTCGCCCGAACAGGTCCGAGCCCAGCTGCCCTCCTTCCGCCGGGCCTCCTCCGTCTTCGGGGAGTGGTTGGCGTGGAGCGGGCTGGGCTGTGCGGACTGGCCGGTCGAGCCGGTCGGCACACCCCACGAGGTCACCGCCCCGGGGACGCCCCCGATCCTGGTGGTGGGCACCACCCGGGACCCGGCCACCCCGTACGCGGAGGCCGAGGGACTGGCCGGGCAGCTGGACTCCGGTGTGCTGTTGACCCATGAAGGCGACGGCCACGGCGCGTACAACATCGGCAGCTCGTGCGTCGATGACGCGGTCGACGCCTACCTCATCGAGGGGCGGCTCCCCGCCAGGGGAACCCGGTGCACCTGACCCGCCCGCCGGGCGGCGGGCGCAGGGGTGATGACGTATCCATCATGACAGGTCAGAGGGCCTTTTCGTAGGACCAAGGGCACAGGCAAATGCCCTTGTTCGGGCCCCTGTGCGGCTTTCAGAATCAACGTCATGACTCACACGGCGCACATCAATCACGACGCGGTACTCCGGGCCCGCGTGGCCCTCCTCGGCTCCCAGGCGCTGACGGTCCGACAGCAGGTCGCCGCCTACCGCGTGCTCGCCCAGGTGAGCCCGCTGGCGTATCTGCCCCTGCTGACAGTCGCGTTGTACGAATACAGCCGTCAGGACTTCGCCGACGAGCCCGCGATAGCGCTGGCCCTGCGGGCCGAGGCGGTCGCCGCAGCGCGTCGCATGCACGCGATGGAGGCCGAAAGGGTGCGGCTGCTCGTCGGCGCTCTGCACCGCTACGAGCAGCAGTTGACGCTCATGGGGCGCCAGGAGGAGCGCGGCGCGGTGGCGCGGGAGATCGCCCTCCTGATGTCCGGCCACCAGGGCGGGTAACCGTTCGGGGGACCGTTTTTTCGGCAGCGAACCCCTGTGTTTCAGGCGTGTGTTCGCGAGTGCATCGGAAGGTAACGCGTATGTGTGGATGGTTCGAAGAGTGTGGTCATCCGGAGGGGCTGGCGAGGAGGTCTCTTTAAGAAACCTTGTTGAATAAGGCTGACGCGCGGGGCGGCCTTGAATCAACTCCGGTAATCGGTCAGGGTTTCGAGCTGTACCCCCGGAGATCTTTCGGCTCCAGAGGGGTTGCGCAACACGCTTTGACGCCCCACACGTCAACACGAGGAGCACTCTCTCCATGTCAACTCACAAGCACGCACGCACCCGTTCGCGCGGCTTCCGGGTCCTTGCAGTGGCCACGGGAGTCGCCACTGCAACCGGTGTCTGCATGCTGTTGTCCCCTCTCGCCGGTGCGAACACTCCGGCCGAGGGAACGGTGTACGGGCTCGGCGCACCCGGTGCGCTCAGCGGCAGCTACATCGTCATACTCGACAAGGACGCCGACAAGCAGGCACTCGCCAAGAAGTACGGCGGCGAGCTGAAGCGCACCTATACGTCCGCGGTCAACGGCTTCTCCGCATCCGGGCTTTCGGAGACCGCGGCCAAGCGCCTCGCCGCCGACCCGGCCGTGGGCAAGGTCGTCCAGAACAAGAAGTTCTCCATCAACACCACCCAGGACAACCCCCCGTCCTGGGGCCTCGACCGCATCGACCAGACGGCGACCTCGGGGGACAAGAAGTACACGTACCCCGACGCGGGCGGCGAGGGCGTCACGGCGTACGTCATCGACACCGGCGTACGGATCAGCCACAAGGACTTCGGTGGCCGGGCCGCGCACGGCTTCGATGCCGTGGACAACGACCAGACCGCCGACGACGGCAACGGGCACGGCACGCACGTCGCCGGGACCATCGCGGGCACCTCCCACGGGGTGGCCAAGAAGGCCAAGGTCGTTGCCGTCCGGGTACTCGACGACAACGGGTCGGGCACCACCGAGCAGGTCGTGGCGGGCATCGACTGGGTCACGAAGAACCACACCGGACCTTCGGTGGCCAACATGAGCCTCGGCGGCGGCGCCGACGAGGCGCTCGACGAGGCGGTGCGCCGGTCCATAGCCGCCGGAGTCACCTTCGGCGTCGCGGCGGGCAACGAGTCCTCCGACGCCGGGCAGGGCTCGCCCTCGCGGGTCCCGGAGGCCATCACGGTGGCCTCCAGCGCAGCCGACGACTCCCAGTCCTCCTTCTCCAACTTCGGCTCGATCGTGGACCTCTACGCGCCCGGCTCGGACATCACCTCCGCCTGGAACGACAGTGACAGCGGCACGAAGACCATCTCCGGCACCTCGATGGCGACCCCGCATGTGGTCGGGGCGGCGGCCCTCTATCTGGCTGCCCACAAGGACGCGTCGCCCTCGCAGATCGCACAGGCCCTGACCACGGGGGCGACCCCGGGGAAGATCACCAACCCGAGCAGCGGAACCCCGAACAAGCTACTGAAGGTGTCCGCGCAGTAAGCGGAGCCGCCCGCGAACGCGCCGGGGCCGTCGCACCTAAGGGGGGTGCGGCGGCCCCGGCGTTCCCAGTCAGTCCGGCCCCACCGTTGCTGGGCCGTAGGGGGGCTTCTGCTCCTCGGAGGGTTTCGCGGGACGTGATCGCGGCAAAGCGCCCCGTATGGTGCGAATCGGGTACACGATGATGACCGAGCAGGCCGGACCACGAGAGCTGGTGTCCCACGTGGTGGGTGCGGAGAAGGCGGGATTCGACTTCTCCGTCATCTCCGACCACTCCTTCCCCTGGCTGACGTCACAGGGCCACGCCCCCTACGCCTGGAGCGTCCTGGGCGCCGCCGCGCAGGCCACCTCCCGGATCCCGCTCATGACGTACGTGACCTGCCCGACCTTCCGCTACCACCCGGCGGTCGTCGCGCAGAAGGCGGCGACGATGCAGATCCTGTCCGAGGGCCGGTTCCGTCTGGGCCTGGGCTCCGGCGAGAACCTGAACGAACACATCGTCGGGGCCGGCTGGCCGGCCGCCCACGTGCGCCTGGACATGCTGGAGGAGGCCGTCGACATCATCCGGCGCATGTTCACGGGGGAGAGCGTCAGCCACCACGGTGTCCACTTCGACGTCGAGAACGCCCGGCTCTGGGACCTGCCCGACCAGCCGCCCCCGATCGGCATCGCCGTCTCCGGGCCCCGCTCCTGCGAGCTCGCCGGCCGGCACGGCGACCTGGTGATCGCCACCGAGCCGGAACGGGAGCTCCTGCAGGAGTTCGACGCCCACGGCGGCGCCGGCAAACCGCGCGTCGGTCAGCTCCCCGTCTGCTACGACACCGACCGCGACGCCGCGGTGGCCCGCGCGCACGACCAGTTCCGCTGGGCGCTCGGCGGCTGGCGGGTCAACGCCGAACTCCCCGGCCCCGCGAGCTTCGAACAAGCCTCGGAACGCACCCGGCCCGAGGACGTCGCCGAGGCCATCCCGTGCGGCGACGACGTGGACGCCTTCGTCGACGCGGTACGCCCGTACGCGGAGGCGGGATTCACCGAGGTCGCCCTCGTCCAGGTCGGCGGCGGCCAGCAGCAACCCTTCCTGGAGTGGGCCGAGGCCAAACTGCTGCCCGCCCTGCGCAACCTGTGAACGGCCACCCGTCGATACCGCGAGGAACTTCACGACTGAACCCGGCACCCACACCGAGGGAGCCGCGACCGGACCGAAGGGCACCCCTGTGGCACGTACCGTCGCCCATGTGATCGTCGACGCACTCAAGGAACTGGGCGTCCAGCACGTCTTCGGAGTCGTCGGAGATGCCTTGAACCCCCTGACCGACGCGATCCGCACCACCGACGGCCTGGACTGGATCGGCTGTCGGCACGAGGAGGCCGCGGCCTTCGCCGCCGGGGCGCAGTCCCAGCTCTCGGGCACCCTCGGGGTGTGCATGGGCACCGTGGGACCGGGCTCCGTACACCTCCTCAATGGTCTCTACGACGCCGCCAAGAGCCGCACCCCCGTCCTCGCGATCTGCGGCCAGGTCCCGCTCGCCGAGATCGGCAGCGACTACTTCCAGGAAGTCGACAACGACCTGCTCTTCCGTGACGTGGCCGTCTACCGTGCCACCGTCACCTCACCGAACCAGATGCCGAGGATGCTGGAGTCCGCCGTACGCGCTGCCGTCAGCCTCAGCGGCGTGGCCGTCCTGAGCGTGCCCGGCGACCTGGGTGACCAGGAACTGAGCGACGACCGTCCCGCGCGCTTCGCCCTCGACCGCCCCCTCACGCGCCCGGACGACCCGGCCCTCGCCGAGGCCGCCGAACTCCTGAACGCCGCCTCCCGCGTCACCCTGCTCGTCGGCCGCGGAGCGCGCGACGCCCGTACCGAAGTGCTCCGTACGGCGGAACTGCTCGCCGCTCCCATGGTGCTCACCCTCAAGGCCAAGGAGGGTTTCGAGGACGACAACGCCTTCCAGGTGGGCCAGACCGGACTGATCGGCAATCCCGCGGCCTCCCACGCCCTCGACCACGGCGACGCACTTCTCATGCTGGGCACCGACTTCCCCTACCGCGACTGGTACCCGAAGGACTGCAAGGTGGTCCAGATCGACACCCGCGAGGAGAACCTGGGCCGCCGGGTCCCCGTGGACGTGGGCCTGACCGGGGACGTGGGGGCAACGCTGCGGGCCCTGCTGCCGCTCCTGAAGGAGGCACCGGACCGGGCCCACCTGGAGGACGCGCGGGACCGGTTCGCGCACTGGCAGGAGGGGCAGCAGCGGCTGGCCGACCCCGCCCACGAGCGCCGCTTGCTCGGCAAGCTGAGGGCGGTCCTGGACAACCGGGACCGCGCCATCCGGCCCGAAGCCCTGGCCGCCGCAGTGGACACGTACGCCGCCGAGGACGCGGTCTTCACCTCCGACACCGGCATGGCCACGGTCTGGCTCTCCCGCTTCGTCACCATGCGCGGCAGCCGGCGCCTCATCGGTTCGTACAACCTCGGGTCGATGGCGAACGCCATGCCCCAGGCCCTTGGAGCACAGCTCTGGGCGCCCGAGCGCCAGATCGTCGCCTTCTGCGGTGACGGCGGCCTGAGCATGCTGCTGGGCGACCTCATGACGATCAAGACGTACCAGCTGCCGGTGAAGCTCGTCGTCTTCGACAACCACCGCTTGGGCATGGTCAAACTCGAACAGGAACAGGGCGGCCTGCCCGAGTTCGGAACGGAACTCGACAACCCCGACTTCGCCGCGGTCGCCACCGCACTCGGCCTCACCGGCATCCGCGTCACCGACCCGGCCGACCTCCACGACAGCGTGCGCAGGGCGTTGCAGACGCCGGGCCCGGTCGTGCTGGACGTCGTGACCAATCCCGATGAGGTGGCCGTGCCCGCGAAGCCGACGGTGAGCCAGGAGTGGGGCTTCGCCATCGCCAAGGTCAAGGAGATCCTTCCGAGCGGACAAGGCTGACCGGACGCCCGCGCGGCGCACCTGCGGCCCTCCGTCGGGCCGCCGGCCCCCGTGCCCGTTCGGCGTTGAACTGGGCCCCGGTGAGCAGGGCCAGATTGGCGAACCAGAGCCAGACGACGAAGACGACGACGCCGGCCAGCGAGCCGTAGAGCCGGCCGTACGTGTCCAGCTCCGTGTAGAGCGTGAAGAGCCCCGAGGCGGCCAGCCAGAGCAGGGCCGACAGTACGCCGCCGGGCAGGCCCCGGCGGGTGCCCCGGACCCGGGCCGGTCCGGTACGGAAGAGGACCAGCACCAGGAGGGTGACGACCACCAGCAGTACGGGCCAGCGCAGGAGCGCGATGCCGTCCGGGCTGCCGCCGCCGACGGCCCGTGCGACCCATCGGGCCGGTGGCCCGGACGCGACCAGTCCCGCCGCGCCGACGACGAGGAGGATCAGCAGCAGCACGGCGTTGACGACCAGGGTGTGGGCCGCACGGAGCGGAGGCCGCGTGTCGGGCACCCGGTGCATCGTGTGCAGGGCACGGCGGAACACCGCCAGGTAACTGCACGCCGACCACAGCGCGCTCAGAGAACCGCCGATCAGCAGGGCCCATACCGAGGACTGCTCTGCCGAGAGGCCGGCGAGCGCCTCGCGCAGCACCTGCGCCGACTGCGGGGGTGCGTACGAGGTCAGCTCGGTGATCAGCCGGCTCCTCGTCGCCTCGCCCAGCAGCCCGACGAGGGAGACCGCGATGACGAGCGCGGGCAGGAGCGCCAGTACGGCGTAGTAGGTGAGGGCGGCCGCGTGGTCGGCGAGGTGGTCGGTCCAGACGCGGACGGCCGTACGCCGCAGCTCGGCGCGGGTGCGCGCCACGAGGGCGGCGGCGGGTGGACCGGCTCGACGGGGCGCGGTGCGGGGAATGTCGCTCACGCCGTGCGCGTGCCCCACAGGGCCCTTCGCATGCGCCCGTGAGCTCCCGCGTACGGGCACACCGGTGCCGGACTGCGGATGGCAGGCCCGCCCTGATGGGCCGTCAGCGGTGCGCGGGTGCCGGCCCGTCCAAGGCCGCGGCCAAAGTCTCGTGACTCGTGAGTACTGCACATCCCACCGGTGACAGAGGTGACTGTCGCCGCCTCCGCCCGGCGTGACACGGTCGGGTCTGCCGCCGACCGAGGGAGCAGGTGTGAACAAGGGGTACGCCGCCTTCTGCGACGCCGACCGCTGGTTCTACGACGCGCCGTACCGGCGCGCCGGCGAGAGCTACCCGGCCGCCCTCGCCCCCGTCCCGCCGGGATGGCGCTCGCACCGGAGCGGCGACTGGCTCGCCCTGCGTCCCGCCGGCGCCGAACTGCCCGTGCAGGGCTGGAAGATCCACGTCTCGGCCACGCTCGACAACGCCGAGCCGCTGCTGACGACGGTGTACGACTACTGCACCGCCCGACGCATCGCCTTCAAGTTCATACCGAGCCGGTACCTGCTGCACCTGCGCAACGCCAAGTACGCCGACCGCGCGGCGAGCGGGAAGTTCATCACCGTCTACCCGGCCGACGAGCAGCAGTGCCGCCGGATCGCGGAGGACCTCGACGCCGCGCTGGCGGGGGCGGCCGGCCCGTACATCCTCAGCGATCTGCGCTGGGGCGCCGGACCGGTCCACCTGCGCTACGGCAGCTTCACCCTGCGGCACTGCTACGACGAGCACGGCGAACTGGTACCGGCCATCGAGACCCCCGACGGGCGGCTCGTACCGGACCGGCGCGGACCGGCCTTCCAGCCGCCCGAGTGGCTCGACCTGCCCGCCTTCGTGAAGCCGCACCTAACGGCGCGCTCCGCGGTCACCCTGACCGGCATCCCCTACACGGTCGAACGGGCGCTGCACTTCTCCAACGGAGGCGGCGTCTACCTCGGCAAGGACAGCCGCACCGGCGAGCCCGTGGTCCTCAAGGAGGCCCGGCCGTACGCCGGCCTCGCCGCCGACGGCGCCGACGCCGTGACCCGGCTGCACCGCGAACGGGCCGCACTGGAACGGCTGACGGGCCTGGACTGCGTCCCGGCGGTCCGCGACGCGTTCACCGTCGGAGACCACCACTTCCTGGTGCTGGAACACCTCGCGGGCAAACCGCTCAACACCTACTTCGCCCGCCGCCACCCGCTGATCGAGGCGGATCCCGACCCGGCGGAGCTCGCCGCGTACACCGAGTGGGCCCTCACGATCCACCGGCGGGTCACGGAGGCCGTCGACGCCGTGCACGCCCGCGGCGTGGTCTTCAACGACCTCCACCTCTTCAACATCATGGTGGCGCAGGACGAGACGGGCGAACCCTCCGTCGCACTGCTGGACTTCGAAGCGGCCGCGCACGTCGACGAGGGGCTGCGGCAGACCGTGGCCAACCCGGCCTTCGTCGCCCCGGCCGAGCGGCGCGGGTTCTCCGTCGACCGCTACGCCCTCGCCTGCCTGCGGCTCGCCCTGTTCCTCCCGCTGACCAGCCTGCTCGTCCTGGACCGGGCCAAGGCCGCACATCTGGCCGCCGTCGCCGCCGAGCAGTTCCCCGTACCGCGATGGTTCCTCGACGAGGCCGTCGACGAGATCCTCTCCGGCGTTCCGCACGAGGCGCCGGGCGGCCGCCCGCCCGAACCGGGCGGGCCATACCTGCCCGTCGAACCGCGGGATTGGCCGGCCGCCCGTACGTCGATGACCGCGGCGCTGCGCGCGAGCGCCACCCCGGACCGCGAGGACCGCCTCGTCCCCGGCGACATCGCCCAGTTCGCGACCGCCGGCGGAGGCATCGGCTTCGGCTACGGCATCGCCGGAGTGCTCCACGCCCTCGCCGAGACCGGCGGCGAACCCTGGCCCGAGGCCGAGGAATGGCTGCTCGACCGGACCGAGGAACCCCTCTCCGGCACCGCGCTGGGCTTCTACGACGGCCTGGCCGGCACCGCGTGGACACTGCACCGGCTCGGACACCACGGCCGTGCTCTCGCCCTCGCCGACCAACTGCTGCACCAGCCCTGGGAAAGCACGGGCCCCGACCTGCACAGCGGACTCGCCGGCATCGGCCTGGCCCTGGACGCCCTCGGCACCGCGAGCGGCGAAAGTGAGCTGCACACCGCGGCCCTGCGCTGCGCCGAACTGCTCGCCCGCCCCGAGCAGCGGCCCACCCGCGCGGGACTGCTGTACGGCGACTCCGGCCCCGCCCTGCTCTTCGTGCGGCTGTACGAGCGCACCGGCGACAAGGAACTGCTGACCCAGGCAGCCCATGCGCTCCACCGCGACCTCGACCGCTGCGTCACCAGCGCGTTCGGCACCCTCCAGGTGAACGAGGGCTGGCGCACCATGCCGTACCTCGGCGAGGGCAGCGTCGGCATCGGCATGGTGCTCGACGACTGGCTGGAGCACGGTCCGGACGAGCGCTTCGCACAGGCCCGGCGCGAGATCGTACGGGCGGCGCAGGCGACCTTCTACGCCCAGCCCGGGCTGATGCGCGGCGCCGCCGGGATGATCCTCTACCTGGCCCGTACCACCACGCCGGGCCCCGGCACCGGATCCGACGCCATCGCCCGCCAGATCGACGCACTGGCCCGGCACGCCGTGCCGTACCAGGGGCATCTGGCCTTCCCAGGCGAGCAGATGATGCGGCTGTCCATGGACCTCGCCACGGGCACGGCCGGCGCTCTCCTCGCCCTCGGCAGCGCGGCGCCCGGCGGGCGCGCGCACCTGCCGTTCCTCCCGCCGCTGCGCGACACCGCGGCGGCCCCCGAGCCGGTCCCGACCGGGGCCGTGACCCATCGCACCACTCAAGAGAAGAAGAGGAACCTGACATGACGCTTCTTGACCTGCAGTCGATGGAGACCCCCGAGGAAGAGACCGCGGAGGTCGCGATGACCGGCGGCGGCAGCCGGGCCAGCCTGCTGCTCTGCGGTGACAGCAGCCTGAGCATCACGACCTGTAACTGACTCGGGTCACCTCGGGCCCGGGCGGTTCGCCGTCCGGGCCCGCACCCCGTCCCTGGAGGGATCCGCCGATGAGCCCCCCTGACGCGGCCGTCGATCCGGCACAGGCGCCGACCGTGGCACGCGGCGCCGATCAGGCGCTCGTGGCAGCGGCCCGGCACAGTGGCGGACGCACCGCCGCCGTCCTCGGATGCGCGGTGACGGCCGCCGCGGCAGCACTCGCCGAACCGGCGGTCCTCGGCCACACCCTCGACCTGCTGCTCCGCCGGGACCCCTCGGGCCCCGTCTGGACGCTGCTGTGCGCGGCGGTCATCGCGGCCGAAGTGGCACTGGACGCCGCCGCCGCACGGCTGACCGGCGAGGTCGACGGCCGCTCCACCGCCCGGCTGCGCAGGCTCGGGCTGGCCCGGCTGCTGTGGACGGCCCCGCACCACGCCGCCCGGTACGCACCCGGCGAAACCGCCGCGCGGCTGACCGCGCACGCCACCGAGGCGGGGAAGGTCCCGGCCGCCGTCGCGCACGCCGTCGCCGCACTGCTGCCGCCACTCGGCGCGGTCGCCGCACTCTTCCTCATCGACCTGTGGACGGCGCTCGCCTTTCTCCTGGGCGTTCCGCTGCTGGTGCTCCTGCTGCGGGCCTTCGCCCGCGACACCTTCACCAGCGTCGCCCGCTACCAGCAGGTGCAGCTCGCGACCGCCGGCCGCCTCGCCGAGGCCATGGCCGGGGCGCGCACGATCGCCGCCGCCGGTACCGTGGAGCGCGAACGCGCCAGGATCCTCGCGCAGTTGCCCGAGCTCGGCACCGAGGGCAGGCGCATGTGGCAGGTCTACGGTGGCACGACGGCCCGGTCCGCGGCCCTCATGCCGCTGCTCCTGTACGCGGTCCTCGCCGTCGGCGGCATCCGCCTGGCGGCCGGCGCCATCGGGGTCGGCGAACTCCTCGCCGCCGTGCGCTACGCCGCCCTCGCGGCCGGCGTCGGCGCCGTGACGGGCGGACTGGCCGCCGTGGTCCGCGGCCGGGCCGCCGCCCGGCGGACCGCCGCCCTGCTGACCCTGCCCGTACTCGACCACGGGCGGGCGGAGCTGCCGGAAGGCGGCCCCGGCACCCTGGAACTGTGCGACGTCCGGGTCGTGCGCGGCGGATCGACGGTCCTGCACGACGTCAGCCTGGTGATCCCCGGCGGCGCCACGGTGGCGGTCGTGGGCCGGTCCGGGGCCGGCAAGACGCTGTTCGCCGCCGTGGCCGGCCGGCTCACCGACCCCGACGCGGGCCAGGTCCTGCTGGACGGCGTACCCCTGAGGCAGCTGACCGCCGAAGCCCTGCGCCGCGAGGTCGGGTACGCCTTCGACCGGCCCGTGCTGTTCGGGGACACGGTCGGCGCCGCGATCGGCTTCGGCGCGGGTCCGGAGCCCGGCCCGGAAGCGGTCCGCGCCGCGGCCCGTGCCGCGGGCGCCGACCTGTTCGTGCGGCGCCTGCCCCACGGGTACGGCACGCGCCTCGCAGACGCCCCGATGTCCGGCGGTGAGGTCCAACGCCTCGGACTGGCCCGGGCGTTCTGCCACGCGGGCCGGCTCCTCGTGCTGGACGACGCCACCTCCAGCCTCGACACCGTCACGGCCCGCGAGGTCGAGAGGGCGCTCGCCCACGGGATCCGGCCCGGCACCCGGGTCGTGGTCGCGCACCGCCTCTCGTCCGCCGCCCGCGCCGACCTCGTCGTATGGCTGGAGGACGGGCGGGTGCGGGCGGCCGGTACCCACGGCGAGCTGTGGCGGCACGACCCCGACTACCGGGCCGTGTTCGCCGCCGACGCAGAGACGGGAGCCGGAGCGGAAGCGGACGATCCCGTGGCGGCCCCGGAGGCGGCGCGGTGAGCGAGGGCGAGGCCTGGCGTCGGGTCGCCCCCGAGGGCCGGCGGTTCCTACGTGGCCACAAGGGCGCTCTGGTACGGCTCGCGGCATGGTCGCTCGTCGAGTCCGCGCACACCTTCCTCGGCGGCTACGGTGTGGCCCGCGCCCTCGACGACGGCTTCCTCGCCGGCCGCACCGCCACCGGTCTCGCCTGGCTGGCCGCGGCCGGGGCCGGAGCACTGCTCGGCGGGTTCGCGCTGCGCGGCGTGTTCGCCGCACTCGCGGACCTCGTGGAGCCGCTGCGGGACGGCCTGGTCCGCAGGGCGGTGCGGCAGGCACTGGACCGCGCCGTGGCCGACCCGGCGCGCGCTCCCGGCACGGGCGCGGTGTCCCGGCTGACCCAGCAGACGGAAATGGCCCGCGACTCCTTCGCCGGGCTGGTCCTGACGGCGCGTGCGTTCGTGTTCACCGCCGTGGGCGCCCTCGCGGGCATGGCAGCGCTGGCCCCGGTACTGCTGCTGATCGTGCTGCCGCCCCTGCTGCTGGGCGCGGCCGCCTTCCTGGCCACGCTCCGCCCCATGGCGTCCGTACAACGCCGCGCCCTGGACACCGACGAGGCGCTGTCGGACCGGGTGGGGGCGCTGGGGGAGGGCCTGCGCGACATCGTCGCCTGCGGCGGACAGGCGGCGGCAGAAGCCCGGGTGGAGCACCTGATCGCCACCCAGGAGCGGCTGGCGCGCAGGCTCGCCCGCTGGACGGCCCTGCGCACCCTGGCCCTGGGCACGGCGGGCCGGCTGCCGGTGATCGCACTGCTCGCCGCGACGCCCTGGCTGCTCGGGCACGGGATCACCGCCGGCACGCTGGCCGGTGGTCTCACGTACGTGGTCACGGCCTTGCTGCCCGCCCTCGACGCGCTGATGACGGCGCTCGGTTCCGCCGGTACCCGCCTGCTGGTGGTCCTCGAACGCTTCTGCGATCCGTTGCCGCCGGCCTCGGACGGCCGCCGCACGACCGAGCCGCGGGCGCCCGTCCCCGCCGGCCGGCGGACCGCCGCCGCGGCCGAGCTCCGTGGCGTCACCTTCGCCTACGGCCCCGGCGCGGCTCCCGTACTCGACTCGCTCGACCTGGTGGTGCGGCCGGGGGAGCACCTCGCCGTGGTCGGGCCGAGCGGCATCGGCAAGTCGACGCTCACCGCGCTGCTCGCCGGGATGCTGCCACCCGACGCGGGGACGGTCCTCGTCGCCGGCGCGGCCGCCCGCCGGGAACCGGGTGCCACGGGGCCGGACCCGCGGCGGACCCTGCTGCCGCAGCAGGCCTACGTGTTCACCGGCACCGTGCGGGAGAACCTGACCCACCTGGCCCACCTGACCAGCCCGTCTTCGGGCCCGGGACGGGCCTGCGCGCCCGTGGACGCCCAGGTGCTGCGCGCCATCAGCGCCCTGGGACTCGAAGGCCTGGTGGAGCGGCTGGGCGGGCTGGACGCCGAGGTGTCCCCCCGGCTGCTGTCCCGGGGCGAGAGCCAGCAGCTCGCACTCGCCGCCGCCTACCTCTCGCCGGCTCCGCTGCTCCTGCTCGACGAGGCCACCTGCCACCTGGACCCCCGTACGGAAGAGCGTGCCGAACGGGCCCTCGCGGACCGTCCCGGCACCCTCGTCGTCGTGGCCCACCGCGTCTCTTCCGCAGCCCGCGCCGACCGGGTCCTCGTCCTCGACGGGACCCGCGCCGTGTGCGGCACGCACGCCGAACTCCCGGCCAGATCGCCGCTGTACCGCGATCTGGTGGGGCAATGGAACGGGGCCGCGGACGATTGACGCGGCCCTCACTCCCCGCCCCGACGGCAGCGGATCAGACCCAGCCCTCCCGCCGGGATATCCGGATCGCGTCGATGAGATTGCGCGCCCCTGTCTTGCGGGTCGCCGCCGCCATGTAGTTGCGTACCGTCCCGCTCGCCAGGTGCAGGGTGCGGGCGATCTCGGCGATGGAATCGCCCTCCGCGGCCCGGGCCAGCACACTGACTTCCCGCGGGCTCAGCGGTACGGGGTCGGCCTCCATGAAGGCGGACGCCAGCGAGGCGTCGATGAAGCGTTCCCCCGCGGCGACCTTCCGGACGGCCCGTACGAGCCGCCCCGGCGAGCCGTCCTTGTCGACGTAGCCACGGGCCTCGGCCCGGAAGGCCCGGTGCAGCGAACCGGGCGCGCCGGTCGACGCGAGCACCAGGACCGGCGACGGGGACGCCAGGACCTGGCGGTCCGCGCCCCCGTTGTCGGCCAGGACGGCCGTCGTCCCCGGACAGTCGAGGTCGACGACCGTCACGTCCGGTCGTAAGGACTCGGCCTGGCGTGCCGCGGTCCGCCAGCCCGCCGAGGTGACCTCGAACGGCCCTTCCGATCTCAGCAGGGCGGCCAGTGCCGACCTGACCAGGCTGACGCTGTGCAGGACGAGGACCTTCGTCATCGTGAGCTCTCCTCGGTTGACGAACCAACGGCACCACGCGGGTGCCCCCGTACAGGGGGGATGGAACGTCACTGCGGGGGGCGTTCGGGGGCGTACGCGCAACTTGGCCGAGATGGCCGGGGATTGCGCCTGCCTCAGGCGCGTAACCCTCTTGAAGACCGGGGCCCCGTCCGGTCCGGCAGCCTCCGCCGGCGGGATCAGACCTCGCCGCGCCAGGCGCCCGTCTCGATTCCGCGCGACTCGATGAACAGCTTGAACCTCTTCAGATCACCCATGACCTGACGCCTGACGAAGCCGAGCTTGTCGGCGGCCGTCTCGGCCAGCCCGTCGGGCACCCAGTTCATGTGCAGGACGACCTTGGTGGTCGTCGCGTCGATCGGCTGGAAGGTGACGAGCCCGGCCTGGCGGGGCTCCCCGTCGACCGTCATCCACGCGACGCGCCGGTCCGGGAGCTGCTCGGTGATCCGCGCGTCGAACTCGCGCTGCACGCCGTTCACGTTCGTCACCCAGTGGGTGAGCGTGTCCGTGCGCTGGTCGACGCGTTCGACCCCCTCCATGAAGGCGGGGAACTCCTCGAACTGCGTCCACTGGTTGTAGGCCGTGCTCACGGGGACGTTGACCTCGACGTACTCCTCGACGTGCGACATGTGCACCCCTTCCGTGTCGTCGGCAGCCCCGCACCTCCAGGTGCGGGTCGTCCGTCAGGACGTCTGGAGGCGCGGCTACCCGCCTCTGCGGACCGCATGCGCGGGGAGGCGGTGTAAGCCGGGCTCGGCAGGTCCCGGCCCTGTCCATGAGCGTGGGGTGCGTGCGCCGGGCGTTCAGCCTGTGCACGGGTCGGCCGCGTGCGGGTCCGGTCCGCCGGTGGGGCGGAAGCACGCGGTGATCGCCTTGCCGCCGTGGCACGCGTGGACGTCCAGGGAATCGGCCAGTGCGGTGACGATGCCCAGCCCGCGACCGGACGTGGCACCTTCGTCGGCGTCGGGCTCCCGGGGGCTGGGCAGCCGTGGATCGGAGTCGGCGACGCTCACGTGCAGGCAGCAGCCGTCCCAGGTCAGGACCAGATGTGCGGTGCCGAGCGCGTGCAGGTGCGCGTTGGTGACGAGTTCGGAGACGCAGATCAGCACGGAGTGCACGGTGTCGACCGCCGAACCCTTCCACGGCAGTGACGCCAGGTGCCCCGCAGTCCACTGCCGCGCTGCCCGGACGCCCTCCGCAACCGGAAACGACCGCGCCCAGCCCACCGCCTTGACCGCCAATGTCCTCACCGCGTTTCTGCCGTCATGCGCTTGTGCCGTGCGTCACCGGTTCGTCTACCCCGGGCCCGCGAGAACACCCGGCTCAGTGGTCGAGGAGCCAGGTGGTGAGAGCGCGTACGGCGCCACTGACGGCTCCGGCGACGGCGCTGCCGATGACGGCGAGGATTTCCGTGCGGCGGGTACGGCGGGTGCGGCGGGTACGGCGGCTGCTGCGGTCGGCGTCGGGCGTGGTGCGGGTCATGGTGCGCTCCCCGGTAGAGGTAGAGGTAGAGGTTCCGTTGCTCGTAGCCCCATGGAGCGGTTCCCGGGAGGTTTCCGGCGAACGGGTACGAGGGCGGCGGGGAGCAACTAGCCTGCTCAGCCTGCGGACAGCGGCTCTTCCGGGGATGCGCTGCGCGGAAGCGGAAGCCGAAGGCTGGGGGGCAGGTCGGGGATGGGAGCACACGCGGAGCGGTTCTGGGCCGAGCTGAGGGCGGTGTACGAGGCGGCGGGGTCGCCGAAGCTGGCGAGACTGGTGGCCTTGGCCGCCGATCGAAGGCCGCCGGTCGCCCCGGCCTCGGACACCTCGATCAGTGCCTGGCTGACCGGCGCCGCCGTGCCCGCTCCGAAGATGACCGAGTTCTTCCTGTTGGTCGCGTTCTTCCTCCAGGGGCGGGCGGTCGCGGCGGGGAGCGGGTACACCCCCCGGCCGCAAGGGTGGTGGTCCGAGGCCCTGTCGAAGGCTCAGGTCGAGCGTGGCCAGGCTCGCGGAGGGCGGCCTCGCGCCGCCGGCGGCACCGCACCGCCGACGGGGCCCGTGACACTGCCCTCGCCGCCGTCCGAGTTCACCGGCCGCGACGCGGCGGTGCGGGAGGTGATGGACTGGCTCGACCCGGCCCGTGACGAGGGCGGGGCCGTGGTGGTGGCAGGGATGGGCGGGGTCGGCAAGACCGCTCTCGTGCTGCAGGCGGCACACCAGGCCCGGAAGCAGGGCTGGTTCCCCGGGGGGATCCTCTTCGCGGACCTGCGCGGCTTCAGCCCGGACTCCGAACTGGACGCCGCGGCGGTCACGGACCGCTTCCTGCGTGCGCTGGGGATCAAGGTGCCCCCCACCGCGGAGGGGAAGCGGGACGCCTGGCACCTGGCGCTCGAGGAACTCGCAGAGCGGGGACGGCCGCTGCTGGCAGTGCTGGACAACGTACGCAGCCCGGGACAGATCGCCACGCTGGCGCCGCCGCCTCCGCACCGCGTCCTGATCACGTCTCGCCAGACCCTGTCCGATCTGCCCGCCCACCGCGTCGATCTCGATCCCCTCACCTCCGACGAGGCCGTCGCGCTCCTCGGCAAGGCATTGGGGGTCGGCGGCACGGGCGACGAGCGGGTCGGCGCCCAGCGCGCCGACGCGCAGCGCCTGGCCGGGTTGTGCGGATACCTGCCACTTGCCGTGCGGATCATCGCCGCGCTGCTCCGTGACGAGCCGCACCGGGCCCTGGCGGACCTGGCGGAGGATCTGGCCGGGCTGGCCGAGGACCTGGACGTACTGGCGTACGACGGGGTCGACGAACAGGGCCGTCCGCTGGCGGTCCGGGCCTGCTTCGAGCTGTCGTACCGGCATCTGACCGGCCCGCAGGCGAAGGTCTTCCGGCTGGTGGCCGCGGCCCCGGGCACGGACATCTCCACCGCCGCGGCCACCGTCCTGGTCGACCGGCCCGACACCCGGCGCCTGCTGGCGGCCCTGGCCCGCGCCCACCTCGTGCAGCAGCCGAGCGGTGAGCGCTGGTCGATGCACGACCTGCTCCGGCTGTTCGCCGACGACCACGGACGGGCCGAGGCTCAGGCCGACGGCCGGAAGGGTGCCCTCGACCGTCTCCTGGACCACTACCGCCTGACCACCGAGGCCGCCGACACCTACCTGGGGCCCGGCTACGAAGATCAAGAGCGCCGCTTCGCCGACCTCGGAGCGGCCCTCGCCTGGCTGGACGCCGAACACGTCAATCTGGTCACGGCCGTTCGGTACGCCGCAGCCCTGGGTCGCCCTGACATCAGCTTCCATCTCGCCTTCGCGCTCACCCGCTACCTCGACCGCCGACGCCACGTCGATGACTGGATCACCGTCAGCGCGATCGCGCTCGACCTCTGCCGTATGACCGGCTCGCCCACCAGCAGGGCCGATGCCATGAACAACGTCGCTGCCGCACTCACCCAGGCGCGGCGGTTCGACGATGCCATCGCGGTGCACACCCATGCCCTGAACCTGCGCGCGGGAGCAGGCGACCGGCACGGCGTGGCCACATCGCTTCTCGGCCTGGGCAACGTGCACAACCAGAAGCGCCAGTTCGACGAGGCCATTCACGCCTACACCCAGGGTGCGGAAATCTTCGGTGAGCTCGGAGACCGCCGCTGGCAGGCCGTCACGCTCGGCAGTCTCACCGGAGTCTTGAACGAGCTGCGACGATTCGAAGAGGCGATCTCCTTGCTCGCCGACGGGGTGAACCTCCAGGGAAACATCGCGGACGCCGAGGATCAGCGGAACAACTGGCTCCGTTTCGGCACTGCCCTGGCCGGGATGAGGAAGTTCGAGCGCGCCATCGAAGCCTTCGACAACGCAGCCGATCTCTCTCGCCAGATGGCCGACCGCCACGGTGAGGCGGTCGCGCTCACCCATCTCGGCAACACCCTGAGGGCGCAGTGGCGCATCGAGGAGGCCATCACGGCCCTCACCCGAGCCGCCGAACTCCTGCACGAGATGGACGACCGGCACGGCGAGGCACTCGCGCGCAACAACCTCGGTCTGGCCCTGCTCGACGCCCGGCGGCTGGACGAGGCCGTCGAAGCCCACGGCCAGGCCGCCAGAGCCTTCCGCGAGGCACACGACCCTCACGGCGAAGGTCTCGCGCTGACCAACATCGGGACGGACCTGGTCCAGCTCGGCCGCCCGGAGGAGGCCGTCGAACAACACGTCCGCGCCGTTGAGCTCCTCCATGAGACCGATCCCCACGGCGAGGGCATCGCGCTGAACAACCTGGGCTGCGCCCGCCGGAGAGCGGGCCAGTTCGCGGCGGCCGTCGAAGACCACGACAGGGCGGCAGAGCTCTTCCGTGAGACTGCGGACCGGCAGTCGGAAGCCGACGCCCTGAACAACATCGGCCTGGCCCGCAGAGAGCTGGGCCAGTTCGAGGAAGCGGTCGCCGCCCACACACGAGGCGCCGCCCTCTACCGCGAGATCGCCGATCGCCCCGGCGAAGGAAGAGCGTCGGGCAATCTCGCGGCCGCGCTGATCGCCATGGCACGGTACGAGGAAGCGGTCACCGCCGGCCGCCACGCTGTGAAGATCTTCGAGACGGTCGGGAACCAGCACGGCGTGGCCATCGGCTACGCGAACGTCGGCGCCGCGCTGATCGAACTGCACAGATTCGAGGAGGCCATCGACGCCTGCCGGAAAGCGGTCGAACTCTTCCGCGAGACCAACGACCCGGCAGGCGAAGACGGCGCATACAGAAACCTGTTCCACGCCGTGTCCGAAAAGGCGAACAGCACCCCCTGAACAGCACCCCCTGAACCGCACCGCCTAGGGGCGACGGATCACCTCATCTTGAACGCCTGTCCGGGGGCGAGGGCGGCGGAGATGCGTTCTGCGATCGTTTGGGCCGAGTTGCCCTCGGGGCTCTTCGGGCCCTGCGTCACGCTGACCGAGATCGACAGCCGTTGCGCCGGCAGGTAGGCCGCTATGGCGGCGTAGCCCGAGAACGACGGGTTCGTCAGGATCCAGCCGTCGACGACGAGGACACCGAGGCCGAAGTGGTGGGCCGCCGTATTGGTCAGGCAGACACTGGCCGGGCACGACGACGTCGCGCGGCCCAGCCCGACGGTCCCCGGATCGATCTGGGTCCGGAGGGACTTCGCGGACACCAGCTCCCCCGTGCCGATGGCACGCGCCGACCGGTCCAGATCGCAGATGTTCTGCACGAGAACCGCGCCGGGAGCGGTGGTCCACGAGGGGTTCCAGAAGGTGGACTCCTCGTAGATGCCGCGCTCGGAGGTGAAAGCGTGCAGGACGGGCTCCGGGATCCGCGGCGTGTACTGGTTACTGGTCTGGCTCAGCCCGAGCGGCTCCATCACACGCTCCCTGAGCAGCCGGTCCAGCGGGAGGCCGCTGATCTTCTCCAGCGAGGCGCCGAGGATCTGGAAATTGGCGTGCGAGTAGCTCCAGTTGGTCCCCGGTTCGTACAAGAGCGGGTGAGCCGTCGCGATTCCGATGACCTCGGCCGGTGTCCACTTGCGGAACGGTGCGGCCTCGAGCTTTTCGACGAAGGCGGGGTCCGTGACGTAGTCGTGCAGGCCGGACGTGGAGCTGCCGAGCATCCGCAGGGTGATCTTCGAGCCGTGCGGCACGTCCGGAAGCCAGCGGGACACCGGGTCGTCGAGCGAGGCCTTGCCCTGTTCGACGAGCTGGAGCAGTGCGGTGCCCATGTAGACGATGCCCACGGACCCCGTTCGGAAGTGCATCGACGGCTCGGCCGGGACTCCCGTCATCGACTCCCCGAGAGCCGTGGTGAGCACCTCCCGGTCGCCGGAGGAGACCCGCAGGATCACCGAGTTCAGGCCGAACTCCCGCTGGGCCCGCTGGGCGATGGTGAGGACCTTGCGCGCGTCGCCCTCGGCGGGGCCGGGCGAGCTGACGCAGGCCTCCGGCGCTGCCGCGGCCGGTACCGGTGCCGGTGCCGGGACCGCTGCGGTCCCGGCCGGAAGGACCGCGCCCATCAGGCCGGCGATGCACAGCAGGACCGTACGCGTACGCCTCACCATCCCAGTCTGGACGGGCACGGGGGGTGGCGCACCTCGTGCACGCTGCTTCCGCCCTTTCTCCTGGTCAGCGGCGCTCCTTGGGCTTTCCGCCGATGGAGGCCAGCGTCCATCGTCGGGAAAGCACATTGCGTGGGCGGGTGTTGACGCATTGGATTGCCAAGATCAAGACGTCGTGCCGGACCGGCCCTCGACTGCCACGGCTTGACCGGCACAGAAAAGAAACGAATGACATCCATGCTCGACGGCTGCACGCCCTGGCCCCAGGAGTTCGCCGACCGCTACTGGGCGGCCGGGCACTGGCGTGGCAACACGCTGGACAACCTGCTCCGCGGCTGGGCCCTGCAGTACGGACCGCGGACCGCGCTCGTGCACGGCGGCACCCGCATCACGTACGCGGCCCTGAACCGGCGCGTTGACCGCATGGCCGCAGGATTCCGGCTGCTCGGCCCCCGGCCCGGGCAGCGGGTCGTCGTCCAGCTGCCGAACGTTCCCGAGTTCGTCATCACCGTGTTCGCGCTGATGCGCGCCGGCGCGGTCCCCGTGTTCTGCCCGGTCTCGCACCGCGCGCCCGAGGTGTCCCACCTCGTGCGGATCACCCAGGCCGTCGGCTACGTCGGTCCCTCGACGTACCAGGGCTTCGACCACACCGCGATGGCCGCGGACATCGCGGCCCAAGGGCCCTTCCTGCGGCGGGTGTTCACCCTCGAGGCGCCGGGCGCCTCGTCCCCGTACGGCGGCCTGACGACCGACCCGTCGGGCTGCCACTACAGCCCGCTGGGCTCCATCGACGCCCCGCCCGGGCCGGCGCTTGCGCAGAGCGCCGACCAGGTGGCGTTCTTCCTGCTCTCCGGCGGTACCACCGCGGCGCCGGCGCCCAGGCTCATTCCGCGCACCCACAACGACTACGCCTACCAGGCGCGGGCCGCCGCCGAGCTGGTGTCGCTCACCGAGAACGACGTGTACCTCGCCGCGCTGCCCGCCGAGTCCAACTTCACCTTCGGCTGCCCCGGCATCGTCGGCACCCTCTCCGTCGGCGGCACCGTCGTCCTGGTCGAGAACCCGGCACCCGGCGAATGCCTTGCGGTCATCGGGCGGGAGCGGGTCACCGTCACGTCGTTGATGCCCGCCGCCGCCGAGCTTTGGCTCGACGCACTTCCCACGGTCCAGGCCGACTTGAGCAGCCTGCGTCTCGTGCAGATCGGCGGCGCCGCCTTGCACCGGGCGACCGCCGAACGGATGGGCTCCGCATGGGGCTGTCGCCTGCAGCAGGTCTTCGGCTCGGCCGAGGGGCTGCTCACCCTCACCCGGCCCGACGATCCGGACGAGACGGTCCTCACCACGCAGGGCCGCCCGCTCTCGCCCGACGACGAGATCCGCATCGTGGACGCCGAGGGCAAGGACGTGCCCGACGGGGAACCCGGGGAGCTGCTCGCGCGCGGTCCGTACACCCTGCGGGGCTACTACCGGGCGCCCGACCACAACGCACGCTCCTTCACCACCGACGGCTACTTCCGCACCGGCGACCTCGCGCGGCGCACCCCGGACGGCAACCTGGTGGTGACCGGCCGCCTCAAGAGCATCGCGGCCGGCTGACCACCCTCGGCTGACCACCCTCGGAACTCACCGCAGCAGTGACCGCTCCGTGGGTGCCAGCCGGAGCCGTTGCGGGGTCCTGGCCCACCGTTCCGAAAGGGCCGGCAGCACCTCCTCGCGCCAGCGTCCCGCATGCTGCAAGCGATGCAGGTGGTCGTCGATGTCGCCTTCGTCGGTGAAACGTGCGAACCATACGAAGACGTCCTCGTTCGTCCGCACCGGCAGTGCCGGGAAGGTGTTCGGTGCGTGCTCCGACCGTAGGTACGCCAGTGGCTCGGCGCCGGTCTCAGCCAGTACGGGCCGTATCCGCTGCTCGAAGAACTCGACGAACGCGGCGTCGAAGGGGCGGCGGCCGTACCAGATCGTGGCGAGGACCAGCGACGGTGGCGATGCCGCCTGCTCGCCGGGGGCTTGCCGGGCGCCGACCGGCACGGGGAACCCGCCGCGTGCCGAGGCCGGGCGCAGTAGCAGGACGTCATCAGAGTCGATCATCGTCGCGTTCGCCGCGTCGCGGTGCGCCTGCCAGACCGGCCCGCCGTAGAAGCTCTCCAGCGCCTCGGCGCGGCGCGGCATGTCGTCGAAGCCGCGGAGCCAGACGAACCGGTCGGGGTCGTCCACGTCGCGGAACTGCCCCAGGACGGTCATGCCCACCGCCTCCTGGGACTCGACGAACTCCCGGTCGAACAGATCGATCAGTACGTCTCGCTGTCCTGGGTGCAGCGTGTACTGCCGCAGTTCGACGACCGGAAATCGTAGGGCTTCCATCAGCCTCGCTCCTCGTCCGGTTGCCGGGTCAGAGACGCGAGCGTGAAGTGTCCCGGGTAGCGGCCGGGAAAATCGCGTACCGCAGAGACGATCACGTCGTGGAACGCCTCGAAGCGTTCAGGACGTACGCGTGCCTCACTCACCCTGATGATCACGGTCGTCAGGGTGTCACGCAGGCAGGCTCGGCGCCACCTTCGTGCGCGTGCTCCGGCGGCCCGCCGCCGCGGATCGCCCGATTTCGGCGCACCAGTAGAGACGAGACGAATCGTCTTGCTATAGTGCCCGCATGGCTTTCTTCTCCTTTCTCTGAGTCCCGGGCACGGCCGACGCCGCCGTTTCTGCCGCCCGTAGACACTTCACATCCCCAGGGAAAGCCCCCATGCGCGAACGCGCCCCCATCGCTGTCCCCGCTGCGGCTGCCGTGGCGCAGCTGTCCGTCAAGGACGTCACCAAGTCCTACGGCACCCGCACCGTCCTCGACCAGATCTCCTTCACCGTCCGCCCCGGCGAGAAGGCCGCCGTGATCGGCGAGAACGGCTCCGGCAAGTCCACGCTGCTGCGGCTCCTCGCCGCGGCCGAGATGCCGGACGCCGGGGAGATCACCGTCAGCTTCCCCGGCGGCACCGGCCACCTCGCCCAGACCCTCGACCTGGACCCGGCCCGCACCGTGCAGGACGCCGTCGACCACGCCCTCGCCGAACTGCGCGACATGGAGCGCCGGCTGCGCACGGCGGAGCAGCGCCTCGGCGGGGCATCGCAGGACGAGCTCACCGCGTACGGCGAGCTGCTGATCGCCTACGAGGAACGCGGCGGATACGGGGCGGACGCCCGCGTCGACGCCGCCCTGCACGGGCTCGGGCTCGCCGGGATCACCCGCGACCGCGTGCTCGGCTCGCTCTCCGGCGGCGAGCAGTCGCGCCTCGCGCTCGCCTGCGTGCTGGCCGCCGCCCCCGAGCTGCTGCTCCTCGACGAGCCGACGAACCACCTCGACGCGGCGGCCGTGCGCTGGCTCGAGGAGCACCTGCGCGCGCACCGCGGCACCGTCGTCGCCGTCACCCACGACCGCGGTTTCCTGGAGCGCATCGCCACCACGATCCTCGAGGTCGACCGGGACGCGCGCACCGTGCACCGGTACGGCGACGGCTGGCCGGGCTACCGCGCCGCGAAGGCCGCCGCCCGCCGCCGCGCGGAGCAGGACCACGCGGGCTGGCTGGAGGAGGTGGCCCGCACCGAGGAACTGTTCCAGGCCGCTGGGAAGCGGCTGGCCACCACCGGCAAGGACCCCCGGCAGGGCTTCGGCAAGCACCGCCGCTCGCACGAGGCGAAGCTCGGCGGGCAGGTGCGCGCGGTCCGCGAGCGGCTGGCCCACCTGCGGCGCAACCCGGTGCCGGCGCCGCCGGAGCCGCTGCGCTTCACGGCGGCGCTGTCGGCGGCAGGCGGCGGGCATCCCGTCGACACCCCTTCCCCAAGCTCCCCGCTTCCTTCGAGCAGGGGACTCCCCATTGCCGAGCTCGACGGCGTAGCGGTCGGCGAACGGCTGCGTCTGGACGGGCTGCTGGCGATCGCGCCCGGGCAGCGGCTCCTGGTCACCGGCGAGAACGGGGCGGGCAAGACGACGCTGCTGCGCGTCCTGGCAGGCGACCTCGAGCCGGACGCGGGCGCGGTACGCCGCCCCGCTCGGATCGGCTACCTGGCGCAGGAGCTGCCCGCGCGCTCCACGCGGCTCCCGCTGCTCGCCGCCTTCGCGGCCGGGCGGCCCGGGCTGCCGGAGGAGTACGCCGAACAGCTGCTGGCGCTCGGCCTGTTCCGTGAAGAGGACCTGCGCGTCCCCGTCGCGGCGCTGTCCGCGGGGCAGCAGCGGCGGCTGCAGATCGCACGCCTGGTGACCCGGCCCGCGGACCTCCTCGTACTCGACGAGCCGACGAACCACCTCGCGCTCGACCTGATCGAGGACTTGGAGACGGCCCTCGCGGCGTACCCGGGAGCGGTGGTGGCGGTCTCGCACGACCGCGACTTCCGCGAGCGGTTCCCGGGGGAGCGGCTGGAGCTGCGCGGCGGCCGGAGGTACTGACCCCGCTGGGGCAGGGGCAGGGGCAGGGGCAGGGGCAGGGGCAGGGGCCGGGGCCGGGTGTCGTCCCGCCCGTGCCCTGGCGGGCCGTGCGTCCGTCGGGCCGTCGCGCGAGGGGCGGGCGGCAACCGGATGGGTCTCTTTGGCGTCCTCCTCGTCATGTGGCCGGTCAAGGGAAGAGGAGAAGTCGACGTGGATCAGACTCGTCGTGCGGTACTGGCTCTGGGAGCGGGGGCGGCGCTGACGGCGGCGCTGCCGGCGGGCGCGGCCCATGCGGCGTCGCGCGGCGGGGACAGCGACGCCGTCCGGCGGCTGCGCGGGCTGGAGCGCGAGCACGGGGCGCGCCTGGGGGCGTACGCGCGGGACACGGCCACCGGCAGGACGGTGCTGTACCGCGCCGACGAACTCTTCCCCATGTGCTCGCTGTTCAAGACGCTGGCCGCGGCGGCCGTGATGCGGGACCTCGACCGTGACGGCGAGTTCCTCGCCCGGCGCATCCACTACACGCAGGACGACGTCACGCAGGCGGGCGGGGGCTCGGAGACGGGGCGGCCCGAGAACGTCGCCGGTGGGATGACCGTGGCCGAACTGTGTTCCGCGGCCATCGCCCAGAGCGACAACGCCGCCGGAAACCTGCTGCTTCGCGAGTTGGGCGGCCCTGCCGCGATCACCGCCTTCTGCCGTTCCGTGGGGGACCGCACGACGCGCCTCGACCGGTGGGAGCCGGCGCTGAACTCGGCCGAGCCGTGGCGGCTGACCGACACGACCAGCCCGCGCGCCATCGGACGGACGTACGGGCGGCTCGTGCTCGGCGGTGCGCTCGTTCCCCGGCACCGGGAGCACCTGACGCGGTGGCTGCTGGCCAACACGACGAGCGGCGACCGATTCCGGGCGGGCCTGCCCGCCGACTGGGCGGTCGGGGACAAGACGGGCGCCGGGTCGTACGGGACCAACAACAACGCGGGCCTCGCCTGGCCGCCGGGGCGCCCGCCCGTGGTGCTGGCCGTGCTGACCACCAAACCGGAAGCCGCCGCGCCGCGTGACGACGCGCTGGTCGCCAGGGCCGCCGAGGTGTTGGCGGCGGCGCTCGCCTGACGGGTCCGGCTCGCCCGGCGGAGTACTTCCGGATGCAGCTCAGCGAGGCGTTCGCCAGACTGATCGTGAAGCACGGCATCGAGCTCACCGACGAGACGACCGCGGAGCCGGAGATGATCGAGTTCCAGCGACCAGCGGGTGATCCGCATGGTGCCTGATGCCTGATGCCTGACTCCGCACCGGTGGAACCCACCCGGCGGGCGCGCCTCGATGGGCGCCGAAGTCTTCTGCCGCCAGTCGGCGCATGGCTGGTCGCGAACCTCATCACCTGGCTGGTCGCGAAACAATCCGTTGCGGGCGATGGATCCAAAGTGGCTTATTGGTCCACGGAAGGTCGTCATCGCTGGGACTCAGGACACTATCTGTCCATCGCCAAGACCGGCTACGAAATGTTTTGGTGCCGGGACCGGTACCCGAATTTCCGCGATGTCATGTGTGGAAATGTCGCCTGGTTCCCTGGCTACCCCATGTCGGTCCGGGCGGTTTCCGCCACCGGACTTTCCTATGAAATATCCGCTGTTGTCATCGCTGAAGCGTCTCTGTTCGGCATGTTCGCGGTGTTGTGGTGGTTGCTCGGCGCACGCCTCACATGGGCCACAGGCCTCACCCTCGCCATCGGTACGGTATTCCCGGGCGGTGTCTATTTCCACGCCATGTTTCCGATCGCCACCGGAACGCTGGCACTGCTCGTCTGCATCGTCGGAGTGAAGCGCGGCTCCTGGGCCATTGCTGCCGCGGGTGGTTTCGTGGCGACCTCCTGCCATCCGGTCGGCGCTGTCGCCATCGGCATGCTGCTGTTGAGCGCGCTCTTCGCGTGGCAAAAGGACACGTGGCCGATACGGTGCGCGAAGGCCGGAGGGTCGGCGGCTCTCGCCGGTTGCGGCGTGCTCTGGGCCAAGTGGCTGATGTGGCAGGAGACCGGCCGCTGGGACGCGTACGAGATCCTCCAGGAATCCAGTTATCAGCAGGGTGCCCTACGTCAGCCCTTCGACGAGATGAGGAAGGCCTACGATTTTCCGTTCAGCCACTGGTACACGCCCGAGGGGCGGCTGCCGTGGCTGGTGGAGCACAGTCTCGCCGCGCACAGGAGCCAGCTCTGGCTGAATATCGCTTTCATAGTGCTCATTCTGGCGACGGTCGCATTTCGACTCCTCCGGAACCGTCGACTCGACGTCGAGGAGTGGGCCGCCTTGATCTTGACGGTAGCGATTTTCCTGCTGCCGTTCTTCGCCGGTGCGGAAATGTCGTGGTATCGCAATCATGCGCAAATGTTTGTCGGGCTCGTGCTGGTGGGGCGCGTGTCCCGATGGGTCCAGGTACCCCTGTTGGTGTGGTGCGCGATCCAGTATGCCCTTTTGGGGGCGATGTTTTTCGCCGGGGTGCTGGTGTAACGTTCGAGCGCACTCCGCAGAAACGAATCTCTACTGCTGTTCCTCGTCTGTGTCGCGAGCGACGCCATAGGTGGGCCGGGCTTGGACGGCCGTGTAAATGCGGGCCACGTATTCACCGAGCATTCCCAGGCAGAACAGCTGAACGGCGCCGAAGAACAGGATCGTGGTGATCAATGAGGTCCAACCGGGCAGGGTGCTTCCCGTGGCATGGACGATGAGGATCCAGACGAGAAACGCGAGGCAGACGACAAGACCGAAGGCGCCGATCGCTGTGGCCAGGCGCAGCGGGACTGCCGAAAAGCTGGTCAGGCTGTCGAATGCCAGGAGGATCATCTTGTGGAGGGGATATTTGGTGGTGCCCGCCACCCGCTCTCCGCGCTGGTAGCTGATCTGGCCGGCGGGGAAGCCGAGCCAGGGGATGAGCAGACGATAGATCTGCTGCTGGTCGGGGAGGGTCTTGAGCGTTTCCACGACAGCGCGGGACAGGAGCCGGAAGTCACCGGCCTGAGCGGGGACGAAGGAGCCGGCGAGGCGGCGCATCAGCCAGTAGTAGGCAGCGGCTGTCCGGCGTTTGAATCCGCTGTCGGTGGAGCGGTCGATTCGGACGCCGTAGACGACGTCCAGACCATCGGCCCGGGCCATGGCGAGCATGTCGGGGATGATTTCCGGCGGGTCCTGGAGGTCTGCGTCCATGCTGATCACATAGGCGCCATAGGAACGGCGCAATCCGGCGGTAAGAGCGGCTTGGTGGCCGCTGTTCCGCCGAAGGGTCACGATGCGCAGCTGGGGCCAGGCAGCGCGCAAATCGTCCAGCAGGCGGGGAGTCCCGTCGGTCGAACCGTCATCCACGGCGAGGACCTCGTACGGTTCGCCGCTCGCGTCCAGGATCGGCCGCAGCCGCGCCGCCAGAACAGGCAGGGCCTCCTCCTCGTTGAAGATGGGAACCACGATCGACAGAGCGATCGATTCCCTGCCTGTGTCATACACAGCACTCATGATGCGGGAAGCCCATGAAGCTGGCATTTTGGGAAAAAGCCTCGGGCCACGACCTCGGGCCAGGACCTCGGGCCACGACCTCGGGCCACGACCTCGGGCCGCAGCGCCGCCCGGCGGGCCGGGCGGCTCCGGCTAGCCGGCGCTGATGGCCGCCACGTGCGTGGTGCCGTCACGCAGGGCGGTGATGCGGACCTGCCCCGCGGGGAAGGGGTCCCTTCCGTTCGGGCCGGGGATCTGCGAGAACGGCGTCCAGGAGCCGTCCGGCTTCCTGATGTTGTGCCAGATCCGTCCGTCGAGCCCGACCGCCACGACCTGGGCGCAGCCGTCGGGCGTCCCCGTGATGCCGATGGCGCTGGCCCCCATGGTGGCGGTGCTGACGCCCCGCGGGGGCCGGAAGCCGGTCCAGGAGCCGTCGGGCCGCCGCTGCTGGTGGTACACGATCCCGTCGAGCCCGATCGCGAGGACCTGGGAGGAACCGTCGGGCATCCCGGTGATCGCCAGAGCGGGGCCGGAGAAGGTCGGGGCCCCGTTGTAGCCGGCCAGACGTCCCCAGGCCGTCCACGTACCGTCCCGCCCGCGAACGCAGTGGTACATGGCACCGTCCGTGCCGTAACTGAGCAGCTGGGCGGACCCGTCCGGCATGGCGGTGATCGACACCTTCGTCGCACCCCAGCGGCTCCGCGTGGTGAAGCCGGGCACGGCCCGGAAACCGGGCAGAGCGCCGTCGGCGCGGCGCTGCTGGTGGAAGGTGGTGCCGTCCGTGGCCGTCACCACGATCTGGCAGGTGCCGTCCGGGAAGGCCGCGATGTCCGCCTCCCGGACGGTGAACCCGGTCGAGCCGTCCGGTCCCGCGACCCGCTGCCAGGGCTGGAGCGTGGCCGAGCCCCGTACGGCGGTCAGCCACAGACTGTTGTCGGACGCGATGCCCAACACCACCACCGAGCCGTCCGCCATGCCGGCCACGGCGCTCTGGACCCCAGCGAACGAGGCGGCGCCGGCGGCGCCCGGCAGCGGGCGCATGCTGCTCCACGAGCCGTCCGGGCGGCGCTCGGTGTGGAAGAGCGCGCGCCGCTCGACGTCGTACGGAGGCAGTTGCGCGGAGTAGAACCACACCGGGTTGGTGAGGGCCACCAGTTGGTCCAGCGTGGTGGAGGCGGGCTTGGGCCGACGCACCTCGGCCCGGGCGAACAGGGAGGCCTTGCCCCAGCCGCGCCAGCGCAGCTGCCCCCTGCCGCTGCCGTCGATGCAGGTGGCGGCCATGATGCCCCACTCCGTATACAGCGTGGCGATGCTGTCCGGGGCGCCCGTCACGTCCAAGGTCACGTCGACGCTGTCGAAGAAGGACAGGGGCAGTTCCTCGCCGGGTCCCGCGACCGCTCCGCCGGCGCGGGCGGTGAAGTCCAGGGTCACGGCTGCGGATTCGACGGCGTACGACCGGCCCAGGCGCAGTGCGTCCAGTACGGCGGGCGTCGACAGGCTGGTGGCACGCACCACGTTGTGGGGCCGCCCGACGGCGTCCGCGGGGCTGTGGGCGTCGCTGTTGCCTACGGCGGCGACCCGCTTGCCGAGGCAGAGCATGACGTGCCAGGCCGCGATGTTGGCCGCGTCGTCCAGGGTCCAGGGTCCGTTCCACACCTCCAGCGCGTCCACGCGGTCGAGGCCGAACTCCCAGAAGGATCCCGGTGCCGGAGTGAGCGGATGGGCGGCGATCGTGAGTCCGCCCAGACTGTGCACGCGCCGGGCGTGGGCCTCGAACACCCCTTGGTCGGCAGGGCCGTAGCGCCAGTCCACCCATTCGCCCTGGGGCAGGCCGACGGCCAGCCAGTGGCCGTGGCGGGTGGTGACCTCCTCGGCGTTGATGACCAGCAGGTCGCTCGGGACGTTGCCGTGCCATGTCACGCCGGTGGAGCTGGTGTTGTGGTCGGACGTGGCGATGAAGTGCAACCCCTCCTGGCGGGCGGCCGCGACGATCTCGTCCACCGTGCGCTTCCCGTCGGAGTGCACGCTGTGCAGGTGCAGGTCGCCCCGGTACCAGCCGGGTCCCCGCCCCGCCACCGAGGTCGGCAGGATGTCGTACGGGGTCGTGGGCAGCGCGTGTCCGAGGTGCAGGGTGACGTCGACCTGCCAGGCCATGCCGGCGGCGGCGCCGACCATCGGCCCCAGGATGACGGACCAGCTGCCGGGCCCGACGGGCCCGGGGACGTACCCGGGAGTGGCGTCCGCCGCGGAGAGGGTGAACCCGGACCGTTCGCCCCCGGACCAGCCGCGGAAGCCGGGCGGGCCGAAGATGCCGAGGTCCAGGATGCCGGCGGAGGCGTCGTGGGAGGTCGACACGGAGATCCGTTGCACTCCGGCGGGAACGTCGAAGGCGACGTACGCCCACTGGTCGTTGCCGTACGGGGAGCGGCCCCGGTAGGTGGTGGTCACCGTGTCGGTCCCCTGGCCCCTCGTCGCGGCGTGTGCGACCGGGGCGGGAACCAGCGCGGCGGCTCCGCCGGCGGCCAGCAGGGCCCCTAATCGGAGCAGGGACCTGCGCTCGACACCCGGGCCGGGGTCGGGCGCATCCTTCGGGAGGTCATCTTCACTCGGCACAGCGGTGCTCTCCGTTCACGTGAGGTGGGTGGGGAGTCGGGGCGAGCGGCGCTCCCGCCCGGCGGCGCGGGAGCGACGTCGCCTAACGGCGCGAGCGCTGGGCCTCGACGATCTGTCGCACGGAGCCGTCGAGGTCCGTCCGGCCCTGGATCCGCTCGGCGAACCCGGGGAACTGTCCGGCGATGGCACTTAGCAGCCGCAGCTCAAGCGGTGCGACGTTGACCTCGCACAGGTCGCGGCGGACGGCCCGGACGACGCCGTCGGCGACCTGGTCGGGCGTGACGGTCCTGATGCCCTTCGGCGTAGCGGCGCCGGTGGCCGCGAACATCCCGGCGTCCCGTACGAAGCCGGGCTGGACCAGGGACACCCCCACCCCCGTGCCCCTGAGCTCCTGGCGCAGGGCGAGCGCGAATCCGCGCAGCCCGAACTTCGTCGCGTTGTAGAGGGAGGTCGACTTGGTCGCCGCCTTGCCGGAAAGGGAACCGACCAGCACGATGTGGCCCCGGCCGCGGGCCACCATGTGCGCCGCGAGCAGCCGGGACAGCAGGACGGGCGCGCGCAGGTTGACGTCGAGGGCGCGGTCGAGCTGCTCCTTTGTGTAGTCCAGAAGATCGCCGCTGGCGGGCAGGGCGGCGTTAGCGACCAGGACGTCCGCCTCGGCGCAGGTCCCGGCGAGGCGCACGACGTCGGATCGGACGGCCAGATCGGCGACCACGGTGCGGGCGCCACAGGCGTCCGCGGTGGTCTTGAGGGCCTCCTCACGGCGCCCGGTGACCGTGAGACGGGCCCCCTGCGCGGCCAGGCGCGCGGCCAAGGCGGAGCCGATGCCTCCGGTGGCCCCGGTGAGCAGAACGTTCGATCCGGATATGTCCACGACGACTCCCATGCGGCGTCCCTGTGCTGTTCGTTCGAACGAACAGTAGGGATGACCCCGCCCCTTGTCCACACCTCGGTCGCCCCCAACTCCCCAGCCCTGCCCGGGTGGTCGTGCCGGCCGATGGGGCAGAATGTCGCCATGCCCCATGCTTCCGACACCCGCCAGAGCATCATCGACGCCGTACTGCGGATCATCGGGCAGGACGGCATCGCCGCCGTCACCAACCGGCGGATCGCCAAGGAGGCGGGAGTCTCCCTCGGTTCCGTCACCTACCACTTCGCCACCCAGCACGAGCTGCTGCGCGAGAGCCTGCTGCACTTCGTGGCCGAGGAGACCCGGCACTTCACGGCGCTCGCCGACGCATGCTCCGACGAGCGCTTCGACATCGGGCAGGCGGCCGAGGTGGTGGCGCAGGTCGCGGGCGGCAACGTCTTCGACAGCCGCCACATCGCGCCCTTCGAGCTGTACGTCCAGGCCGGCCGCGACGAACGGCTGCGTGCCGCCGCGGCCGAGTGCTTCGCCGCCTACGACCTGCTCGCCACCCGCGTCCTGACCCACCTCGGCGTGCCGGACCCCGAACGCCTGGCCGGCGCCGCCGTCGCCCTCGTCTTCGGCCAGCAGCTCCGCCGCCTGGCCACCGGCGCCCCCGCCGTGGACCTCGTCGACACCCTGCTGATCCTCACGAAGTTCACCGCGACCGACGCCCCGTAAACCCCGAGGCGGGGACCAGAGGACGAGGGCGTCAGACCGCCCCGGATCCCGTGGCGGCGCCCTCCAGTCGCTCGCGGGTCACCCGGTCACCCACCAGCGACGCACGGGAGCAACGCCCGCCGTCCGTGCGCGGTCGCGACGGCCGGCCGCCGCTCCGTGTCCCCAGCTGCTTGGATGGCGTCCAAGGAAGCGATTCGTTGCACACACCGCACCACCCGAGCGATGAGGAGGATCTGATGAGCGCGGCCGATGAGGGACGGCAGTGGCCGGACGAGGTGAGTGCCGACAACGCGAGGACGACGCTGCTGCAGCTCCTCGCGCGGGCGGGGGTCCCTTCAGGTGACGCGCGGCAACTGATCGGGCTCCTGGAGGCAGGTGCGCTGGCCCTCGCGCACGAGGAGCTGAGCGGCGACTGGAGCGCGCCGGGGGACAAGGGCGAGGCGTACGAGTCGGGCTGGCTCGACGGCGCCGGGCACCTCCTGGACGAGCTCGGCATCGTCGTCGAGCGGACCTTGCTACGGGTCGTGGGCGAGGACGGGCCCCAGGGCCCGGCCGGGGAGCATCCTCGGGCCGGGCGGATGGAGGTGGAGCGGACGCGGGTGGCGGTCACACCTCTGTACCTCTCGTTCACCGCGGCCTCCGAGCTGGATCCGGAGGTGACCGAGGAGGTGCTCGCCGCCGTCCTCGGTACGATGAGCCCCTTGCAGCGGGCCAGGTACGCCGGGCGTCTGACGGAGTTCGCCGCCGCCCACCGGACCCGGCTGGAGCGACTGTTCGCGGCGTACGGACCGGGCAGCGCCACCACGGTTCACGGCCGCTATTCGCTCCTCCACTCCGCCACGAGTATCGCCGTGCTGGAGCGGCTCGTCGCCGCGCCGCAGGAGCTGCGGGAGGAGTGGGACGCGGCGGAGCTGCCGCCCGCGTGGCTGGACGGGCTGACGACCGCTTGGAACGCTCCGGCCTGACCCACTCGGCACGCGGCTTGTGCGCGCGGCAGCACAGCAGGTCAGTCGACACGGGGGATCCACATGCGGTACCGCTTCACGTCCTACCATCCGGCGAGTGACGCCGAGGCAGCCGTCACGGACGGCACCCGGCTGGGCGGCCTGCCGCACTGGCTGGAGGAGCCGCAGTGGCCGGTCGACCCGTATGAGAACGAACTCGCCCCGTTCATGGGGCAGTTCCCGGTGCCGGCGACGGACGGCGGCGGGAACGGGGACCGGATGGTGTACCTGTTCGCCATCGGGTTCTCGAGTGAACACGCCACCGTCGTCGTCCAGCCGGGCGGGCAGGTCACCGAGTCGCGGCGGCCCCGATGTGGTGCCGGTCTGGTTGCAGGGCGACGCCCTGCCGGGCGAGGGCTGGCAGCTGGTCGCCCAGCTCGACTCCCACCAACTGCCCTTCGACGTCAACTTCGGTGACAACGGGGGCGGTTACCTATTCCTCTCACCGGACGGCAAGAACGCCGAGTTCTTCTTCCAGAGCTGCTGAAGGGCCGGGCATGGAGCATCCCCGGTTCGGTCCCGTGCCGAGGCCGCCCGGGATGCGACTGCCGTAGTTCCGGTACCCGAAATCGTGCTGCACGCAGGCAGGGGTCCGCCGGGCGGAGGAGGGTAACCAGCCCGTCAGCGGAGCCGCGGGGCGCGGATCCTGGCCAAGGGTCCGGAACCGGCCCGGAACCGGCCCGCGCCGACCGCCTCTTGCCCGCTCTCCTCGTCGCGACGTCGAGGCTCTTGACGGTGCTCGTCCGCCCTCACATACTGGCGGCCAAATCGATTTGGCCACATCGATTTGGCCCACCGTCCAGGGCTTGGTTCCGGCTGAAACCCGAACGTGCCATACGCCGAACGGAGCTCACACGTGTCCAGTCCCCGCCAGACCCTCCCCGGTACGGAACAGCCACCAACGCCGCAGCCCACGCACCCCGTCGACGAGTCGCGCCCCCTCGGCCGGATCGTCCTCTTCGGGATCCAGCACGTTCTCGTCATGGCGGCCACCCCGATCTCGGCGATCTTCCTCATGAGCGCCACCCTCCGCCTCGACCCGGGCCTGACGGTCAATCTGCTGTCCGCCGCCTTCGTGCTCTCCGGCGTCGGATCGCTGATCCAGTCTCTCGGGCCTTGGAGGTTCGGGCCCCGGCTGCCGTTCGTGATGCTGCCGGGCGGCGCGCCGCTCATCCTCTTCCTCGCCATCGCCGAGCAGCACGGCCTGCGCACGGCCACCGGCGCGGTCATCCTCACCGCTGCCTTCTACTTCGTCGTCCTGCCGGTCTTCTCGCGGCTGCTCGTCTTCTTCCCGGCCCTCGTCATCGGCACGATGATCGTCATCGTGGGCGTCAATCTGGTGAAGGTCGGCGCCGTCCTCGTCACCGGCCGTCCCGGCCAGCCCGGCTTCGCCGACACCACGAATCTCGCGCTCGGCATGGCGACGATCGGTTTCACCGTCGTCTTCTACCTGCTCTTCACCGGCGTCCTGCGCCAGCTCGCCGTCATGCTGGGACTGCTCGCCGGCACCGCCCTGGCGGCGGTTCTCGGCGCCATCGACTTCGGGCGCGCCAGCGAAGGCGGCCTGGTCAGCATGCCGCAGCTGCTGCCGTTCGGCTCACCCGAGTTCAACCTCCTGGCCGCCCTGCCCCTGATGCTCTACAGCCTCGCCTCCATGGCGGAGGCCACCGGCCAGACCGTCATCAACGCCGAGGCCGTCGGCAAGGAGATCGACAAGCGCACCGACGTCCCCAAGACGGTTCGCGGTGACGCGCTCACCTCCCTCTTCGGCGGATTCTTCGGACTGCCGCTGATGGTGACGAGCGGCGAGAACATCGGGATCGTCCGCGTCACCGGCGTACGCAGCCGCTTCGTCACCGCCGCGGCCGGAGTGGTCCTCATCGTCATCGGATTCCTCGCGCCCGTCACCCGCGCGATCAGCGTCATCCCGGCCGCGGTCATCGGAGGCACCGCCATGGTCGTCTTCGCCGTGATCACCGTTCTCGGGGTGCAGATGCTCGGCCGCTCGGACCTCGACAAGCACACCAGCACCTTCATCTGTGCCGTCGCCCTCGCGCTCGGCCTGTTGCCCATCCTCATCCCCGGTGTGTACGCCGGCTTCCCGCCGAACGTCCGCATCCTCCTCGAAAGCGGCGTCGCCGTCGGCGCGTTCGTCGCCGCCGTCCTCAACATCCTCTTCCACCACATCCGCCCGGGCATCGCTGCCCGCTTGGCCGGCACCCGTACCGAAAGCAGCCGATGAACCAGCTCTCCCGTGACCTCCTCGACGGCCACGGCCCGCTCCTCCTCGTCCCGGACGCCGTTCTGCTGCCCGAAGGCCCCGTCGCCGGCCTCGCGGTCGTCGTCACCGACGGCTCATTCGGCTCCGTGGGCCCCGCAGAGGAACTCCGGGCTACGCATCCGCACCTCGACGCCGTACGGCTGCCCGGCCACCTCCTGATGCCCGGCTTCGTCGACGCCCACCACCACCTCACGCAGAGCTTCGGCTCCGCGCTCGCCTTCGGGGAGCCGTCGGAGATCTTCCGGCGGGTGTGGGTGCCGCTGGAGAGCGCGCTCGACGAGGAATCGGCCTACGCGGCAGCGAAGTTGGCGGCCCTTGAGGCGCTGCGCGGCGGCTTCACCACCGTCACCGACGCCGGTACCCGAGCCGATGTGGACGTTGACGTCGTCGCCCGCGCCGCCCGCGACGCGGGAATACGCTGCGTGCTCGGACTCGTCTGCAACGACGCCGAGTACGCCGAGCACGCCGAGGACGCCGCTCCCTCCGTCCTCGCGGCCGCGGCGAAGCATCTCGCCCGGTACGACGGCGATGAGCTCGTCCACCCCTCCCTCGCCGTCTCCGTTCCCGAGGCGGCCACCGCCACGACCCTGCGACACACCGCCCGTCTCGCCTCGGAAGCCGGAGCCACCGTACAGATCCATGTCAACGAGCACCTGGCCGGTGTCGAACGTTCTCTCGTACAGCACGGCCTGCGCCCGCTCGAATACCTGCACCACATCGGCGCGCTCGGCCCACAACTGCTCGCCGCGCACGCCACCCTGCTCACCCCTCGTGAGCTGACCCTGCTCGCCGACACCGGCACCGCCGTGAGCTACAACCCCGTCGCCAGCGCCTGGAAGGGCAACGCGGTCGCCCCGGCCACCGCCATGGCCGAACGCGGCGTCCGCTTCGGGCTCGGCACCGACGGCACCCGTGGCGACGGATTCCGGCTCGCCGAGGCGGCCGAATTCGCCCAGAGGCTCGCGTACGGCCTGATCACCGGCGACTCGTCCTGCGGCGCCGGATGGACCTGGCTGGAGAGGGCCACCCGCGGCGGCGCCGACGCGGTCGGCCTCGGCGCCCGCACCGGCACCATCGCCGAGGGCCTGGCCGCCGACTTCCTCCTCGTCGATGTCACCACCCCGGAACTCGCGCTCTCCTGGGACCTGCCGTGGGAACTGGTACGGCGCGGCAACCGCGACCAGATCACCGCCGTGTTCGTCGCCGGCCGACTGCGCCTGTGGCGCGGCCGGCCCACCACCTGGGACGGGACCGCACTCGTACGGCAGGCGGCCGAACTGGCCCGCGCCGCAGTGAAGAGGGCCGCCATCACCCGTGTGCATCCGACCTCCACCGCGGCACGCGCGCGGAGCACCGCACGATGAGTACCGAGACACTCGTGGTCCTGGCCGTCACGGTGGCCGTCGCCGCGTTCGTCCAAGGCAGCAGCGGACTCGGCTTCGCCCTGATCGTCGCACCCGTGGCCGGGATCCTGGATCCCGGTCTGCTCCCGGTGTTCGTCCTGGCGTCGATGATCCCGCTCAACCTGTACGTCGCCTGGCGCGAACGCGCCTCGCTCGATCTGCGTGGCGCGGGCTGGATCACAGCCGCGCGGCTCGCCGCAACCCCCGGGGGACTGGCGCTGCTCTGGCTGATCCCGGACCGCAGCCTCGGCCTGTTCGTGGGCGTCGCCACCGTCCTGGCGGCGGCCGTGAGTCTCGCCGCACCCGCCTTCACTCCCGGCAGGGCCGCCTACATCGGCGCGGGCGCGGTGACCGGGCTGACCGAGACCGCGACCGGCATCGGCGGCCCGCCGCTCGCGCTGGTCTACCAGCACCGGCCGCCCGCCGAGCTGCGCTCCACCGTCGCCCTCTGCTTCCTCGTCGGTGAAGTGGCGTCGCTGGCGCTGCTGTTCGCCACCGGGGAGGGGCAACCGGCCGATCTGGGCTGGGCAGCCGCGCTGCTCCCGGCGATCGCCGCCGGAGCGTGGCTGAGCCGCCTGGTGCACCACCGGATGGACGCGCGCAGGACGCGTCTGTTCGTGCTCGTCTTCGCGCTGGTCTCCGGCCTGCTGCTCATCTCGGGGGTGTGACCCTCAGCGACGACGGACGCGCGATCAGCCTGGGCTCGGGCGACGTGGCCACCGCCACGGTGGTCACGTCGCCACGCAGCCGGCCCAGCAGCAGCTCCACCGCGTCGGACGCCGCCCGGTCCAGATGCAGGTCGACAGCCGTGAGCGGCGGCTCGCACGTACGGGCCCGCAGGCCGTCATAGCGGGTGACGACCATGACGTCGTCCGGTACGGCGCGCCCGCTCTCCCGGATCGCCCGGACCGCACCCACGGCGAAGGCGTCCACCAACGCGCAGACGGCGTCGATCCCGGGGTGCTCGGCGAGCAGGGCCGCACAGCGCTCATAGCCGGCCTGTTCGCCGCCCGCCTCGGGGGCGGTCGCCACGATAGGCGTCCATGCGTACTCCTCGGCGAGGCGCTCGTAGGCGGCGCGCGCGTCCACCGACGAGTGCCGTGCCCCGGACCCGATGATCAGCGCCGGCCGCCTGGCGCCTTGTTCGTACAGATGGGAAAGCAGCAGTTCGGCGACGGGCCCGCCGCGCAGATCGACGTACGGAGCGGCCTCGTCCGGTGAGACGGGCCTGCCGAGCGCCACGTACGGGAGCCCGCGCTCGGTGAGATGGGCCGCAGCCGCGTCGTGCACATCCGGTTCGACGACGATGGCCCCGTCGATGTCGACGGAGTGCAGACCTGTACCGGACTGCACGGGCGGTACGAGGACGAGCGCGTAGTCGTGCAGCAGGGCGCTCTCGGCGGCAGCGGCGGCGATCTCCATGTAGAACCCGAGCCGGGACGGCCCTCCTGCCACCGCGAACGGCATGGAAGAGGCGAGCGCGATGGCCTTGGCCTGCCCGCGCCGCAGCCGCTGGGCCCGCAGGTTGGGCCGGTAACCGAGCTCCGCGGCGACCTGCTTGATGCGCTCCCGCGTCCGGGGGTCGACCTTGCCCAGCCCGTTGAGGGCGTGCGAGACCGTCGTCCGCGACACACCGGCGGCACGTGCGACATCGGCGATCGTCGGTGGCTTGGAGCCGAGACCGGAAGTTGGCATCTGCGCGCATGCTCCTCACGTGCGAGGACGAGTGACCTCACCATCTTCGCCGATGGGAGCGGTGGCTGAGCCGAATGGGTGAATGTTCGCCCCGGGGCCGCTTGGACCAGGGAGGATAGGTCCGATATCACCCGTATGGGCTACATCATCGTGGTTACTCCGTGTGGGTGGCCCTACGGTCGAAGGGGCGTGTGTCGACTTTCCGCGGCGCACGGGTCAGCCCGTACCAGGGAGGTCGACATGGGCTTCGTCAGTAGATCCGTCGCAGCCGTGGTCGTCACCGGTGCCGCCGTGCTGGCGGGGCTGACCACACCGGTCGGGGCCGTCGGCCGGGATTCCGCGCCCACCCACCCGGTTTCGACCCGTCTCCTGGGCGAAACGTGGGTGTACTGCGGGAGCCAGTGGGGTGGCGGCCTGGCGGTCCACGCGCAAAGCAAGTCGGCCTGTCCCACCGCTCTGAAGGTGGCGAAGGCGTTCTACGTAGCGTCGCAGAAGACGTCCGTGGACGAGCGACCCGTGACCGTGACGGTCGACCGCGTTCCCTGGACGTGCGAGAGCCGAGAGGGAACCCCGAATCCGTACATCGCATGCGTCAACCAGAACGACCGGGGCGAACAGTTTCAGTTGAACTCCTGACCGTCTGGTGATCAGAGAAGAGGAACCTTGTGATGCGTACATCACAGCTGCTCGTGAAGGCCGCCCTCCTGGGCACCGTGCTCACAGCCGCCGCCGCCCCGGCCGTTCCCGCGAGCGCGGCCCCTTCACCCACACCTTCCCCGAAGTACACGGTCGGAGAGGTCGCACCGCCCGGCATCGCCGGCCTGCCGACCTGCGGGGTCGGATACGGCCTCATGGTCATCGACCGTGACCAGGCCGTGCTCGTCGCCGGCAGCGGGAACTACGTCAACGAAATCCTCCAGCGGGGTCAGACGGTCAAGGACTTCCGTGGCGGCACCCTCACCTTCAACCAGGACGGAAAGAGCATCACTTACAACGACTACGAAGACCACGGCGGCAAGCGCGTCACCGAGGTGTGCAAGCCGCTCGATTAGGCGCCGGACCCACGCCTCTCAGCCGGTGTGGAGGATCCGAAAGCGATCGGGTTCCGCCGGATCTCGGTCAACGACTTGGACGGGCGCCCAAGCCCATTGCCACACGCTGATGCCCGGCACGCGGGAGAACCGGATCGGCCCGCGGGTGCCCTCGACTTCAACCGCCCGCCAGAATTCGGCCGTGTGCGCCCGGCCCGCGCCGTGAGAACGCAGCACATCGGCGAGGACGGAGACCGTGTCGTAGCCCTCGAAGGCGACGAAGGAGGGCGCTTCGGCCAGCCGCTCGCGAAGGGCCGTTTCGACTCGGGCACCGAGTGGGCCGAGGCGTTCGGGCAGGTAGCGCAAGAAGGGGATCGCGGCGCTGTCGTCGCCCAGCGAGGCCAGCCATTCGGCGAATTCCGGTTGCCCGGCCGGAGCACCGATCATGATCCCGGCGAGGCGCTGGTCGTGGCGGACGGACTTGACGATCGACACGGCCGGCTCCGGGTGGCCGACCAGAAGGACGAGGGCTGTCGCGCGATGGTCGACGAGTCGGTCGCACACGGCGGTGGGGGCGAGCTCTCGCATGTCGAGTTCGACGACGGTGCCGCCGCGCGGAGCGAGGTAGTCCCGCAGAATGCGGGTCCCAGATGCCCAGTAGACACTGGACTCGGCTGCTACGGCGATGCGCCTGTGGCCCGCGCCGAGGAGGAAGTCCGCGTAGATCTGCCAGCCGTGGGACTGCGCCGGGGCGAGGCGCGCGACCCATTCCGTCGGCTGTTCGGTGAGCGCGTCGAGAACCGCTGACGAGCAGAGGAACGGCAGGCCGAGGGCGTCGGCCCTGGCGGCAGCGGCGCGAGCGACGACGCTGTGATATTCGCCCGCCACAGCAGCCACGCCCAGGCGAGCCAATTCGTCCACGGCCGCCGCGGCCCTCTGCGGGTCAGCCGCGGTGTCTCGGACGATCAGCTCGAGTGGCTTTCCGGCGATCCCGCCGGCGTCATTGACTTCGCGCACGGCAAGCTCGAGTCCCGCGAGCAAGTGTCGGCCTGCCTCGACCCAGCCAGGCCGAGTCAGCGGGACGAGAGCGCCGATCCGGACGGATGATCCGTCAGTTGGCGTCGGTCCAGGCCGTGATGGCGGCGTATGCATGCGTTGACGTCTCCCGTGTGACGATTCCGTTGCTGTCTGCCCGGCTCGGCCGGCCACGCCGAGTCAGTGAGCTCGGCGTGGCCCGGTTCGCGCTCTGCCTGATGCACGACCGCAAGAAGTCCGCCTTCAAGGGTAGGGGTCCGAGGTGTCAGTCCGTCGGCCGGGTCGGCTCGGCCGCCTCGTCAGCAGGCTCCGCCTGCCCACCGCCGAACACCTCCTTGACGAGCCTCTGCGTCGCCCTCTGGAACGCCTCGGCCAGGGACAGTGCCGCGTCGTCCACATAGTTCAGCGAGGCGGTCAGGGTCTTCCTGCCGTCGGGCGTGCTGTACATCAGCGCCGCGTGGCCCGTGATACCGCCGTTGTGGGTGACGATGGTGCCGCCGTGCTCCGTGTCCTGCACGAACAACCCCAGGCCGTAACCGACCTTGGGATGCGGCTTGCACATCTCGGCCAGCAGCGGGGCCGGCAGGAGCTTGCCGCCCATGAGCGCGGAGATGAACGTATGGAGGTCCTGGGTGGTCGAGATCATGTCACCGCCGCTGGAGATCCAGGAGGGGTTCTGGCGGGTGACGTCGACCGTCTTCTGCCGGCCGGCGTCCTCGTACCGGTAGTAGGCGTGGGCGTGCGGCTCGGGGACCTCCTGTCGGGTATCCGGGACCACGGTGCCCGACAGCCCGAGCGGCCCCAGGATCAGCCGCTGCATCTCCTCGGCGAGCGTGCGGCCGGTGACCTTCTCGATCAGCAGCTTGGCCAGCACGTAGTTGGTGTTGGAATAGCTCCAGTCCGTACCCGGCTCGAACCGCGCCGGCTTGGACAACGCCAGCCGTACGAGCTCCTGCGGCCGGTAGGTTTTGAACCGGTTGTCCACCCACTCCCGACCCTGCCAGGGGATCCCCGGCACGACCGTCCCGTCGTCCTCGTACTCGCCGGTGAAGTTGAACACTCCGCTGGTGTGCTGCAGCAGCATCCGCACCGTGATCCGCCGGTCCAGCCCCAACTCGGGCAGGTAGTCGTCCGCCGGGGTGTCCAGCCCGATCTTGCCCTCGGCCACCAGCCGCAACACCACGGTCGCGATGAAGGTCTTGGTGTTGCTGCCGATCCGGACCCGCCCGTTGGCCGGCGGCTTGGCGCTCTCGCCGAGCTTGCGCACCCCGGCGCTGCCGACCCACTGGCCCCGCTCATCGTGCACGCGCAGCTGCAGTCCGGCGAAACCGGAATCGACGATCTCCTGAATGGCCTTCTGTAACTCCGGGCGATTCTGCCCGGCAGTGGTGAGGGACATGGCCGTGCGCTCCTTATGGGTTGCGTGGATGGTTGTCGCGGTGAGGGTGCTGCTGGGCACCTCGGACGGTCTTGTCGCCGTAGGTCTTGCGTCAGAGGCTGCGGGCGGTGATGTCGCCGTGGGCGGTGGTCGCGTGGATGGTCAGGCCGGCGTCGGCGCCGTCGGTGTTCTTCAGGGCGTTGTGGATGCGGCCGTAGGTGGTGCCGGCGTCCAGGGATGCGGAGACGCCGCGGGCGGCGCCGATCGACAGGTCGCCGGACTGGGTGCGCAGGGTGACCGTGCCGCTTACGGCTTCGGTGATGTGGATGTCGCCCTTC
>NZ_JBVHVF010000037.1:0-80288 GCF_055564955.1 Streptomyces sp. NPDC028910
GGGGGGGGGGGGGGGGAGGGGGGGGGGAGGGGGGGGGAGGGGGGGGGGGGGGGGGGGGGGGGGGGGGGGGGGGGGGGGGGGCCCCCCCCCCCCCGGCCCCCCCCCCGGTCCCGGGCGTCGGGCCTTGCGGAGCTGCCCTTCCCTGCGGGCCGCCTCCCGGGGCTCCGCCCCGGACCCCGCGCCTCAAACGCCGGCGGGGCTGAAAAGAGCGGGGCTCCGCCCCGGGCCCCGCGCCTCAAACGCCGGCGGGGCTGGATTTTGCCCGGCGGGGCTGGAAGGTGGCCGGCGGGCGGGGGCGGATTGTGCGGGACAATGGGGGCATGCCTTCCGTATTGCCCGACGGTGAACCCATGCCCGAAGACGGCTCGCTGCCGTCGCATGCCCTGGCGGGTGCGGGGGAGCGGCCGCTCGGGTTCTACCTGCACGTCCCGTACTGCGCCACGCGCTGCGGCTACTGCGACTTCAACACCTACACGGCGACCGAGCTGCGGGGCACCGGCGGCGTGCTCGCCTCCCGGGAGAACTACGCCGACACCCTGATCGACGAGGTCCGCCTCGCCCGCAAGGTGCTCGGGGACGACCCGAGGGCCGTGCGGACGGTGTTCGTCGGCGGCGGTACTCCGACGCTGCTGCCCGCCCGGGACCTCGTACGGATGCTCGCGGCGATCCGGGACGAATTCGGCCTGGCCGAGGACGCCGAGATCACGACCGAGGCGAATCCGGAGTCGGTGAATCCGGAGTATCTGGCCGAGCTGCGCGCCGGTGGCTTCAACCGGATCTCCTTCGGCATGCAGAGCGCGAAGCAGCACGTCCTGAAGGTGCTGGACCGCACCCACACGCCCGGCCGCCCCGAGGCGTGCGTCGCGGAGGCGCGGGCGGCGGGGTTCGAGCACGTCAACCTGGACCTGATCTACGGGACGCCGGGGGAGTCGGACGAGGACTGGCGGGCGTCGCTCTCGGCGGCGCTGGGGGCCGGGCCGGACCACATCAGCGCCTACGCGCTGATCGTGGAGGAGGGGACGCAGCTGGCGCGGCGCATCCGCCGGGGCGAGGTCCCGATGACGGACGACGACGTCCACGCCGACCGGTACCTGATCGCGGACTCGGTGATGGCGCAGGCCGGGTACTCCTGGTACGAGGTCTCCAACTGGGCCACCTCGGAGGCCGGGCGCTGCCTGCACAACGAGCTGTACTGGCGCGGCGCCGACTGGTGGGGCGCCGGGCCGGGCGCCCACTCGCACGTCGGCGGGGTGCGCTGGTGGAACGTGAAGCACCCCGGCGCGTACGCCGCCGCGCTGGCGGAGGGCCGTTCCCCGGGCGCGGGCCGCGAACTCCTCTCCGAGGAGGACCGGCGCGTGGAGCGGATCCTGCTGGAGCTGCGGCTGGTGGACGGCGTGCCGTTGTCCCTGCTGGCCCCGGCCGGGCTGGCGGCCTCGCGGCGGGCCCTGGCCGACGGGCTGCTGGAGCAGACGCCGTACGAGGCCGGGCGGGCCGTGCTGACCCTGCGCGGGCGGCTGCTGGCCGACGCGGTGGTCCGGGACCTGGTCGACTGACCACTCGGGGGAGTGAATCCGGGCGGGATCGGGACGTGCCCGCCTATTCTGTTCGTAGGGCGAAGTTCGGCGAGCCGGTCCCCTTGGCTGTCCTGGACATCAAGCTGGACACCAGCGAGTTCGGCAGCCTGCCCCAGTTCAAGCGGTACCGCCAACCGTAACGAAGTCGATCAGTTCCTCCACGCGGCCCAGCAGGGTCGGCTCCAGGTCCTTGTACGAGGTCACCCGGGACAGGATGTGCTGCCAGGCGGCGCCGGTGTTCTGCGGCCAGCCCAGCGCCCGGCAGACGCCCGTCTTCCAGTCCTGGCCGCGCGGGACCACCGGCCATGCGGCGATGCCCAGCGCGGACGGCTTCACCGCCTGCCAGACGTCCACGTAGGGGTGGCCCACGATCAGGACGTCCGGCGAGGTCACCGAGGCCGCGATGCGGGACTCCTTCGAGCCCGGGACGAGGTGGTCCACCAGGACACCCAGGCGGGCGTCCGGGGCCGGGGCGAAGTCGGCGACGACGGCCGGGAGGTCGTCGATGCCCTCCAGGTACTCCACCACCACGCCCTCGATCCGCAGGTCGTCGCCCCAGACCCGCTCCACCAGCTCGGCGTCGTGCCGGCCCTCGACGTAGATCCGGCCCGCCCGCGCCACCCGCGCCCGGGCGCCCGGCACGGCGATCGAGCCGGAGGCCGTCCGGGCCGGTACGGCAGGGCCCCGGGGCGGGCGGACCAGGGTGACCACGGCGCCCTCCAGCAGGAAGCCCCGCGGCTCCATCGGGAAGACCCGCCGCTTGCCGAAGCGGTCCTCCAGGGTCACCGTGCCCGCCTCGCAGGCCACCACCGCGCCACAGAAGTCCGTACCGGCCACCTCGACCACCAGGTCCGGTTCCGCCGCCACCTCCGGCACGGCCTTGGGTCGCTTCCACTGCGGGGTCAGGTCGGGGGAGTACTCGCGCATCCGGCCGACACTAGGAGAGCCCCGGGCGTCATGTCCCCGACACGCCGAAACGGGCTGCCAGTGTGGCGCGTTGCGCACGGACGAAGTCCGCGGAGACCACCGCTCCGTGACCCGGCACGTACAGCGCGTCGTCCCCGCCCAGCGACAGCAGCCGGTCCAGGGCGGCGGGCCACTGCCCGGGCACCGCGTCCGGACCCGCCAAGGGCTCGCCCGACTCCTCGACGAGGTCCCCGCAGAAGACCACCTCGCGTTCACCCGGTACGAAGACGGCCAGGTCGTGACCGGTGTGCCCGGGCCCCACATTGGCCAGCAGCACCTGCACCCCGCCCAGCTCCAGCGTCCACTCGCCCGAGACCGGGTGCCTCGGCAGCACCAGCAGGTCCACCGCCTCCACCGCCTCCCCCTCCGCGAGCCCGTGCCGTACCGCGTCCCCGCGCAGCTCCTCGCGGCCCGCGTGGAGCAGCGCGTCCAGTCCGACCGCCCCGAACACCTCGGCCCCGGCGAAGGCGGCCCCGCCCAGGACGTGATCGAAATGGCCGTGCGTGAATGCGATATGGGTCACGCGCCGACCCGTCAGCCGCTCGGCCTCGGCCCGCACCCGCACGCCTTCCCGTACGGACGAACCGGGGTCGATCAGGAGGACGGACTCGTCCCCCACCACCAGCCCCACCGTGCAGTCCCACACCGGCAGCCGTCGCCGGCCGGCCCGTCCGGTCAGCCGTTCCCAGCCCGCCTCTTCCCAACGCACGTCCATGCCGCGACGCTACCCTGGCGGGCCTCCCTTGCCAGGGGCTCACCGCCCGGCCGTACACTGAGCGGGGGATCTCTGGCACTCGAACGTCCAGAGTGCCAAACGAACACGGCAGAACACGGCAGAACACGGCAACGGACCACAGCTGGAGGTGTGCGCGATGCTCAGCGAACGCAGACTCGAAGTGCTGCGCGCCATCGTCCAGGACTACGTCGGGACGGAGGAGCCTGTCGGCTCCAAGGCGCTCACCGAGCGGCACCGGCTCGGCGTCTCGCCCGCCACCGTGCGCAACGACATGGCCGTGCTGGAGGAGGAGGGCTACATCGCCCAGCCCCACACCAGCGCCGGCCGGATCCCCACCGACAAGGGCTACCGCCTCTTCGTCGACAAGCTGGCGGGGGTCAAGCCGCTGTCGTCGCCCGAGCGCCGGGCCATCCAGAACTTCCTCGACGGCGCCGTGGACCTCGACGACGTCGTCGGGCGTACGGTGCGGCTGCTCGCGCAGCTCACCCGGCAGGTCGCGGTCGTCCAGTACCCGAGCCTGACCCGGTCGACCGTCCGGCACGTGGAGCTGCTCTCGCTCGCCCCGGCGCGCCTGATGCTCGTACTGATCACGGACACCGGACGCGTCGAGCAGCGGCTCGTCGACTGCCCGAGCCCCTTCGGCGAGACCTCGCTCGCGGATCTGCGGGCCCGGCTCAACAGCCGGGTCGTCGGCCGGCGCTTCACCGATGTGCCCCCGCTCGTCCAGGACCTCCCCGAATCCTTCGAGGCCGACGACCGCGCCACGGTCTCCACCGTGCTCGCGACGCTCCTCGAAACCCTGGTCGAGGAAGCCGAAGAGCGGCTGATGATCGGCGGTACCGCCAATCTCACCCGCTTCGGACACGATTTTCCCCTGACGATCAGGCCGGTGCTCGAGGCGCTGGAGGAGCAGGTCGTGCTCCTCAAGCTGCTCGGCGAGGCCAACGAGTCGGGAATGGCCGTACGGATCGGGCATGAGAATGCCTACGAGGGACTGAACTCCACGTCCGTCGTCTCGGTCGGTTACGGTTCGGGCGGCGAAACAGTCGCCAAACTCGGCGTGGTCGGACCGACCCGCATGGACTACCCCGGAACGATGGGAGCGGTACGCGCAGTGGCACGTTACGTCGGACAGATCCTGGCGGAGTCGTAAGTGGCCACGGACTACTACGCCGTTCTCGGCGTGCGCCGCGACGCATCGCAGGACGAGATCAAGAAGGCCTTCCGCCGCCTGGCGCGTGAACTCCACCCGGACGTGAATCCGGACCCGAAGACGCAGGAGCGCTTCAAGGAGATCAACGCGGCCTACGAGGTGCTTTCGGACCCGCAGAAGAAGCAGGTCTACGACCTCGGCGGGGACCCGCTGTCCTCCTCGGGGGGCGGCGGCGGAGCGGGCGGATTCGGAGCGGGCGGCTTCGGCAACTTCTCCGACATCATGGACGCCTTCTTCGGCCAGGCCTCGCAGCGCGGCCCGCGCTCGCGGACCCGGCGCGGCCAGGACGCCATGATCCGCCTCGACCTGGAGCTGGACGAGGCGGCCTTCGGGACCACCAAGGACATCCAGGTCGACACGGCCGTGGTCTGCACCACCTGCTCCGGCGAGGGCGCCGCACCCGGCACCTCGGCGCAGACATGTGACATGTGCCGCGGCCGCGGTGAGGTCTCGCAGGTCACCCGGTCCTTCCTGGGCCAGGTCATGACCTCGCGCCCCTGCCCGCAGTGCCAGGGCTTCGGCACCGTGGTCCCGACCCCGTGCCCCGAGTGCGCGGGCGACGGCCGGGTCCGCTCCCGCCGCAGCCTCACGGTCAAGATCCCGGCCGGTGTCGAGAACGGCACCCGGATCCAGCTCGCGGGCGAAGGCGAGGTCGGCCCCGGCGGCGGCCCCGCCGGCGACCTGTACGTGGAGATCCACGAGCTGGCGCACCCGACGTTCCAGCGGCGCGGGGACGACCTGCACTGCACGGTGACCATTCCGATGACGGCGGCCGCGCTGGGCACCAAGTGCCCGCTGGAGACGCTGGACGGCCTGGAGGAGATCGACATCCGGCCCGGCACCGGGTCCGGCCAGGCCATCCCGCTGCACGGGCGCGGCGTCACCCACCTGCGCGGTGGCGGTCGCGGCGACCTGATCGTCCACGTCGAGGTGACCACCCCGGGCAAGCTGGACGCCCAGCAGGAGGACCTGCTGCGCCAGCTGGCGAAGCTGCGCGGCGAGGAGCGGCCGATGGGCCAGTTCGCGCCGGGTCAGCAGGGGCTGTTCAGCCGCCTGAAGGACGCCTTCAACGGTCGCTGACCGACCGGCGACCACTGCCACGAGCCCGGCCCGGGCCATCCCCGGGCCGGGCTCGTCGCATGGCCGGGCACCGGCCGACGGCCCCTCGGGAAGCGGACTATGCCAGGCGAATGCCATGATTCGGTCCCCTGAGCGGGACATGGCACGATGCAGTCCATGTCCTCCGCACCGAACGGTCTCTCCCCGTACCCGATCGTGCAGGCTCCCATGGCGGGCGGCGCCTCCTGTCCGCCGCTCGCCGCGGCCGTGTGCGAAGCGGGCGGACTGGGCTTCCTGGCCGGCGGCTACAAGACCGCCGACGGGATGTACCAGGAGATCAAGCAGGTGCGCGCGCTCACCCGGCGGCGCTTCGGTGTCAACCTCTTCATGCCGCAGACCGGTTACGTCGACCCGGCCGCCGTCGAGGCGTACCGCGGGCAGCTGGCCGGGGAGGCGAGCTGGTACGAGATCTCCCTCGCCGAGGAGGACATCATCGGCACCAGCGACGACGGCTACGACGCCAAGCTCGCGATCCTCCTCGAAGATCCGGTGCCGGTCGTCTCCTTCACCTTCGGCTGCCCCTCCTCCGCGGCCCTCGCCGCCCTGCGCAAGGCCGGTACGTACACCGTCGTCACGGCGACCTCCGTCGAGGAGGCCCGTACGGCCCAGCAGGCGGGGGCCGACGCCGTCTGCGTCCAGGGCGTAGAGGCCGGCGGACACCAGGGCAGCCACCGGGACGACCCCCAGGCCGACGGCACGGCGGCCGTGGGGCTCCTCGCGCTGGTGGCCCAGGTACGGGAGGCCGTGGCCCTGCCGATCATCGCGGCGGGCGGTCTCATGCGGGGCTCGCAGATCGCGGCGCTGCTGGCGGCGGGCGCGGAGGCGGCGCAGCTCGGGACGGCCTTCCTGCCGTGCCCCGAGTCGGGGGCGGACCCGGTGCACAAGAAGGCGCTGACCGACCCGCTGTTCGTCCGGACGGAGCTGACCCGGGCCTTCTCCGGGCGGCCGGCGCGGGGACTGGTGAACCGCTTCATGCGGGAGCACGGGCCGTACGCCCCGGCCGCGTACCCGCAGGTCCACCACCTGACCTCGGGGCTGCGCAAGGCGGCCGCCGCGGCCGGGGACCCGCAGGGCATGGCCCTGTGGGCGGGCCAGGGGCACCGGCTGGCGCGGGCGCTGCCGGCGGGGGAGCTGGTGGAGGTGCTGGCGGCCGAACTGGCCGAGGCCCAGAGCACGTTGAAGACAATGCAGATGAGGAGTGCGTCATGACCGCCCCGGTGTTCGTGGTCGAAGAGGTCCCCGCGGGAGCGGAATTCGTCCTGGACGGTCCGGAGGGCCGCCACGCGGTGTCCGTGAAGCGGCTGAACCCGGGCGAGGCGGTGGTCCTGACGGACGGCCGGGGCGGCTGGGCCGAAGCCGTCGTGAAGGCGGCGGAGGGCAAGGACCGGCTCGTGGTGGCGGTGTCCTCGACTGGGCAGGAACCGGAGCCGGCGGTCCGCATCACGGTGGTCCAGGCCCTGCCCAAGGGAGACCGCGGCGAGCTGGCCGTCGAGACCATGACCGAGACGGGCGTGGACGCGATCGTGCCCTGGCAGGCCTCGCGCTGCATCACGCAGTGGCGCGGCGACCGGGGGGCCAAGTCCCTGGCCAAGTGGCGGGCCACGGCCCGGGAGGCGGGCAAGCAGTCCCGCCGGGTCCGCTTCCCGGAGGTGGCCGAGGCCATGTCCACCAAGCAGGTGGCGGCGCTGCTGGCCGGCGCCGACCTGGCGATGGTCCTCCACGAGGACCGCGACACCCCTTCCGAGGCCCTGGCCACGGCCGCGCTCCCCTCCTCCGGCTCCATCGTGCTGGTGGTCGGACCGGAAGGGGGCGTCTCCCCGGAGGAGCTGGCGGCCTTCACGGAGGCGGGGGCCCACCCCTACCGCCTGGGCCGCTCCGTCCTGCGGACCTCCACGGCCGGCACCGCGGCCACGGCGGTCCTGCTGGCCCGCACGGGGCGCTGGTCCTGACCCTGCCGCTGCCGAGTCGTCCCGACCGGGCGGCTACGCCTGGCCGGTGCGCCGCGCCCGCCGCGCACCGCGCCTGGTCGGGGGCCGCGCATGGCCGGGCAGCACGCCTGGCCGGGCACCGTATCTGGTCGGGCGCCGCGCGTGGGCGGGTGCCGCGCTGGTCGGGCACCGCGCCCGGCCCGGCACCGTCCTGACCGGGCAGCATCCTGAGCGAGCACCGCGCCCGGGCGGCGCCGGGCTGGATACGATGCCCGGACTGATCACCGTCACGGGAGGCGAAGCAATGGCCGGGGAACCGCAGGCCGACTGCCTGTTCTGCAAGATCGTCGCGGGGCACGTCCCCGCGACCGTGGTGCGGGAGACCGAGACCACGGTCGCCTTCCGGGACATCAACCCGCAGGCGCCCGCGCACGTGCTCATCATCCCGAAGGTGCACTACCCCGACGCCGCCGCCCTCGCCGCCGCCGAGCCGGCCATTGCCGCCGACATACTGCGCGAGGCCGGTCAGGTCGCCCTCGACGAGAAGATCGTCGACCCCGGCTACCGGGTCGTTTTCAACACCGGCTCCGGCGCCGGGCAGACCGTCTTCCACGCCCACGCGCACGTCCTCGGTGGCCGCGGCCTCCAGTGGCCCCCCGGATAGCACGTGTCCATACGAGAGTTCGTGGTGCTGGGCACCGCCAGCCAGGTGCCCACCCGCCACCGCAACCACAACGGCTACCTGCTGCGCTGGGACGGCGAGGGCATCCTCTTCGACCCGGGCGAGGGCACCCAGCGCCAGATGCTGCGCGCCGGGGTGGCCGCGCACGACATCAACCGGATCTGCGTCACGCACTTCCACGGTGACCACAGCCTCGGCCTCGCCGGGGTGATCCAGCGGATCAACCTCGACCAGGTCCCGCACCCCGTCACCGCGCACTACCCGGCCTCCGGCCAGAAGTTCTTCGACCGGCTGAGGTACGCCACGGCCTACCGCGAGACCGTCCTGCTCCGCGAGGAACCGGTGGCCGCGGACGGGACACTGGCGCACGGGTCCTCGTACGTCCTGGAGGCCCGGCGGCTCTCCCACCCGGTGGAGTCCTTCGGCTACCGGATCTCCGAGCCCGACGGGCGCCGCATGGTGCCGGAGCTGCTCGCGCGGCACGGGATCAAGGGGCCGGACGTGGGCCGGATCCAGCGCGAGGGGCGCCTGGGCGGGGTCACGCTGGAGGACGTCAGCGAGCACAAGCCCGGGCAGCGGTTCGCCTTCGTCATGGACACCCGGCTCTGCGCCGGCGTGGACGCGCTCGCGGAGGGCTGCGACATGCTGGTGATCGAGTCCACCTTCCTCGACGAGGAGGAGCGCCTGGCCACGGACCACGGGCACCTCACCGCCGGGCAGGCGGGCCGGGCGGCGCGGGACGCGGGCGTACGGCACCTCGTGCTGACGCACTTCTCGCAGCGCTACACCGACCCGACCGCGTTCGAACGCCAGGCCCGCGCGGCGGGCTTCGAAGGCGAACTCACGGTGGCCGCGGACCTGGTGCGGGTCCCGCTCCCCAAGCGGTCGTAGCCCCGTCCCCGTCCCCGGCCGCTGACGGTCCGGAACGAAGGGCGTTTCGAAGGTGATGTGCGCCACACTTGGTTTGGTCCTGACCCAGGTGTGGGCGGGGCTGGCAGCTTTCCACGGAGCAGCCGCACGCAGAAACGACCCTTCGAGAACAACGGGGAGTACACCGTGACCAGTCGGGACTTCGACAGCCGCTCCGCCGCAGTGGACCCGCTCGGTCCGGTGCGCGACCCCGAGGAACCGGGCTGCGACGTCTTCCTGACCGGAGCGGTCTTCCTGGACATCATCTTCACGGGCCTCGACTCGGCGCCGGTGCGCGGTACGGAGTCCTGGGCGCGCGGCATGGGCTCCAGCCCCGGCGGCGTCGCCAACATGGCCACCGCCCTCGCCCGGCTCGGCCTGCGCACCTCGCTGGCCGCGGCCTTCGGGGACGACCACTACGGGGAGTACTGCTGGGACGCCCTGGAGCAGGGCGAGGGCATCGACCTGTCCATGTCGCGGACCATCCCGGGCTGGCACAGCCCCGTCACCGTCTCGATGGCCTACGAGGGCGAGCGCACGATGGTCTCGCACGGCCACGAGGCTCCGCCGCCGGCGGGCCCCGGGCCCTTCCCGCAGTGCCCGCCGCGGGCCCGTGCGGCCGTGGCCTCGCTGGGGCCCGGCCGTGGCGAGCAGTGGATCGGCGAGGCCGCCCGCCGCGGCTCGCGGGTCTTCGCGGACGTGGGATGGGACGAGAGCGGGCGGTGGGACCTGTCGGCACTGGCCGACCTGGAGCACTGCGAGGCCTTCCTGCCGAACGCGGGCGAGGCGATGCGCTACACGCGGACCGACTGCCCGCGGGCGGCGGCCCGGGCCCTGGCGGACAAGGTGCCGATCGCGGTGGTCACCATGGGCGCCGACGGCTCGTACGCGGTGGACGGGCGCACCGGCGAGACGGCGCGGGTCCCGGGGATCACGGTGGAGGCGCTGGATCCGACGGGGGCGGGGGACGTGTACGTGGCGGGCTTCCTCACCGGCACGCTGGCGGGCTGGCCGCTGGTGGACCGGCTGGCCTTCGCCGGGCTGACGGCGGCCCTGTCGGTCCAGGAGTTCGGCGGCTCCCTGTCCGCCCCCGGCTGGCCGGAGGTGGCCCACTGGTGGCGGGCCGCCCCGCACGAGCTCCGCGGCCGCTACGGCTTCCTGGACGACCTGATCCCACCGGGCTCGACCCCGGCGGCCCGGCGCAGGGCCGTACCCACGATCGGCTTCCGCCACTCCGCGTAGTCACGCGTTTCAGGGCTGGAGGAACGCGGGTCCCCGCGGACGGGCCCGTAAAACCTCTCGGGGAAGCCGCGGCGGCGACGTACGCTTGGAAGTCCGGAGGTCGTCGATCGGCGCGGCCCCTCAGCGGGAGGTATGTGCAGGCCACAGTGCCGGCCCATGACTCAGACACCGACAGCCCACATTCCGGCGCCGGGGCAGGCGCGAGCCCACTTCACCGTCCCGGCCACGCACCCGATGGTGACGGTCCTCGGCTCGGGTGACGCCCTGTTGCGCGTGATCGAGAAGGCCTTCCCGAGGGCCGACATCCATGTTCGGGGCAATCAGGTCAGCGCGATCGGCGATGCGGCGGAAGTCGCACTGATCCAGCGACTGTTCGACGAGATGATGCTGGTGCTCCGCACCGGGCAGCCGATGACGGAGGACGCAGTGGAACGTTCGATCGCCATGCTCAAGGCGAGCGGCAACGGAAACGGCAACGGGCCCGTCGAGACGCCCGCCGAGGTGCTCACCCAGAACATCCTCTCCAGCCGCGGCCGCACCATCCGACCCAAGACCCTCAACCAGAAGCGGTACGTCGACGCGATCGACAAGCACACGATCGTCTTCGGCATCGGCCCCGCCGGTACCGGCAAGACCTACCTCGCCATGGCCAAGGCGGTCCAGGCCCTGCAGTCCAAGCAGGTCAGCCGGATCATCCTGACCCGGCCCGCCGTCGAGGCGGGAGAGCGGCTCGGCTTCCTGCCGGGCACCCTCTTCGACAAGATCGACCCGTACCTGCGCCCGCTCTACGACGCCCTGCACGACATGCTCGACCCGGACTCGATCCCGCGGCTCATGGCGGCCGGGACCATCGAGGTGGCGCCCCTGGCGTACATGCGCGGACGCACGCTCAACGAGGCCTTCGTCGTCCTCGACGAGGCGCAGAACACGACCCCGGAACAGATGAAGATGTTCCTGACCCGGCTCGGTTTCGACTCGAAGATCGTCATCACCGGTGACATCACCCAGGTCGACCTGCTGCCGGGCGGCACCAAGAGCGGTCTGCGTCAGGTGCAGGGCATCCTCGAAGGGGTCCCCGACATCCACTTCTCGCGGCTCACGTCCGAGGATGTCGTCCGCCACAAGCTGGTCGGCCGTATCGTCGACGCGTACGAGAAGTACGACGACAGCCAGCAGGCCACGAACGGCCTCCAGCGGAAGTAGAACCCAGCGCACCATGTCGATCGACGTCAACAACGAGTCCGGAACCGAGGTCGACGAGCAGGCGATCCTCGACATCGCCCGCTACGCGCTCACCCGGATGCGGATCCACCCGCTCTCCGAGCTCTCCGTCATCGTCATCGACGAGGACGCGATGGAGCAGCTCCACATCCAGTGGATGGATCTGCCCGGCCCCACCGACGTCATGTCCTTCCCGATGGACGAGCTCCGGCCGCCCGCCAAGGACGACGAGGAGCCCCCGCAGGGGCTCCTCGGCGACATCGTGCTCTGCCCCGAGGTGGCGAAGAAGCAGGGCGAGGAAGCCCCGACGCAGCACTCCATGGACGAGGAGCTCCAGCTCCTGACCGTCCACGGAGTGCTGCACCTGCTCGGCTACGACCACGAGGAGCCGGACGAGAAGGCCGAGATGTTCGGCCTCCAGGCGGCCATCGTCGACGGCTGGCGCGGTGAACGCGGCATGACCGGTCCCTCGCCGGCGCCGACCGTCTCGTGAACGCCCCCCAGCTGATCACCGGGGCGGTGCTGCTGGTGGTGGTGGCCTGGTTCGCGGCGTGCGCCGAGTCCGGCATCGCCCGCATTTCGAGCTTCCGCGCCGAGCAGGCCGTACGGGAGGGCCGGCGCGGCAGCGAGAAGCTCGCCCAGGTCGCCGGCGACCCCACCCGCTACCTCAATGTGGCGCTGCTGGTCCGGGTCACCTGCGAGATGGCGGCGGGGGTGCTCGTCACCTACGTCTGCCTCGACGAGTTCGGCGAGAACTGGACCGCGCTGCTCGTGGCCATCGCCGTGATGGTGCTGGTCTCCTTCGTCGCCGTGGGCGTCTCCCCGCGTACGATCGGCCGCCAGCACCCGCTGAACACCGCGACGGCGGCCGCGTACGTCCTCGTACCGCTGGCCAGGATCATGGGGCCGATCCCGCAGCTGCTGATCCTCATCGGCAACGCGCTCACGCCCGGCAAGGGCTTCCGCAAGGGGCCGTTCGCCTCCGAGGCGGAGCTGCGCGCGATGGTGGACCTCGCGGAGAGGGAATCGCTGATCGAGGACGACGAGCGCCGGATGGTGCACCAGGTCTTCGAACTCGGCGACACGCTGGTGCGCGAGGTGATGGTGCCGCGCACCGACCTGGTCTGCATCGAGCGCTACAAGACCGTCCGCCAGGCGACCACGCTCGCGCTGCGGTCCGGCTTCTCGCGCATCCCGGTGACCGGGGAGAACGAGGACGACATCGTCGGGATCGTCTACCTGAAGGACCTGGTCCGCAAGACCCACATCAGCCGGGAGGCGGAGTCCGACCTGGTCTCGACGGCGATGCGGCCGGCCGTCTTCGTACCGGACACCAAGAACGCGGGCGATCTGCTGCGCGAGATGCAGCAGGTGCGCAACCACGTGGCCGTCGTGATCGACGAGTACGGCGGCACGGCCGGCATCGTCACCATCGAGGACATCCTCGAGGAGATCGTCGGCGAGATCACGGACGAGTACGACCGGGAGCTCCCCCCGGTCGAGGACCTGGGCGAGGACCGCTACCGGGTCACGGCGCGCCTGGACATCACCGATCTCGGTGAGCTGTTCAAGGTCGACGCCTTCGACGACGAGGACGTGGAGACGGTCGGCGGACTGCTGGCGAAGGCGCTCGGCCGGGTGCCGATCGCGGGCGCCTCGGCGGTGGTGGACCTGCCGGACGGGCGTCCGCTGCGGCTGACGGCCGAGTCCCCGGCGGGGCGGCGGAACAAGATCGTGACGGTGCTGGTGGAGCCGGTGGGCGCGGCGCAGGCCGCGGGGGAGGAGGCGGAGTGAGCCCCGAGCAGCTGCGGGCGTTCTGCCTGGGCTTCAACGCGGCGGTGGAGGAGTTCCCCTTCACCCCGGAGTTCTCGGTGTTCAAGGTGCTGGGCAAGGTGTTCGCGCTGACGGCGCTGGACGCGGAGCCGCTGAAGGTCAACCTCAAGTGCGAGCCGGAGCTGGCGGTGCGGCTGCGGGCGGAGCACGAGGCGATCGTGCCGGGCTACCACATGAACAAGCGGCACTGGAACACGGTGACGGTCGGCGGGCCCGGCGGCCTGCCGGATCGGCTCGTGCGGGAGCTGGTGGAGGACTCGTACGACCTGGTGGTGGCGGGCCTGCCGAGGGCGCAGCGGCTGCGGCTCGACCGGCCCTGACGCCGGATCCGGACGCGGCGGGGGCCCTGGGTGGGGCCTCGGCGGGGTCGTTGCACGGCCCGGCCCCAGCGCTCCCTATGCTTCCGTCCATGACCGACAGCACCGGGATCGACCCCGAGGACAGCAAGATCATCACGCTGGCGCGCAGCGCCCGGGCCCGCAACGCAGTGCCCGAGGGGGCGGCGGTGCGGGACGAGACGGGCCGCACGTACGTCGCCGGGACGGTGGAGCTCGACTCCCTGAAGCTGAGCGCGCTGCAGACCGCGGTCGCGATGGCCGTGGCGAGCGGGGCCCGGTCGCTGGAGGCGGCCGCCGTCGTCAGCGCGGCCGACGCCCCGGCCGAGGCCGACCGCGCGGCCGTCCGCGACCTTGGCGGCCCGGACACCCCGGTGCTGCTGGCGGCCCCCGACGGCACCCTGAAGTCGACGACTCCCGCAGGGACCTGATCCCCGGCGGGCCCGGCGCAGGCAGGCCCGCCGGTCCCGCGCCCGGGAGGCCGAGGCGCCCGGCGCCCGCGCCGGGTGACGCCGGCCCGGCGGCATCCTCCTCGTCCGCACCGCCGCGCCGCGGGCGGGGACGCCGCGGACCGGCTCGACCCCTCCGGTCACGCCCCGGGGACGGGCCCTGGCCGATCGCCGCGCTCCGCCGGGCCGCACTCACCGCGCTCCGCGCGAGCTCCTCACCCGGCTCCCGCTCTAAGGTCGTGTCGTCAAAGTCCCTCCCCCAGCTACCGCTGGGAGGTGCCCCCGGGGCTGGCGGGGCCTGGCACGCACGCTCGCCGCGTTGTCGTCGGTCGCCGACGCTCCGCGTCGACTCCCTCCTCCGCCTTGCGATCGCACGCACCAGGCCCCGCCAGCCCCGCCCTCCGGGCGGCCGACGCTACTTTGACGACACTCCCTAGGGGGTGTTCTCGGGGGAGCGGCGGCGGATCACCATCGACATCAGCGCGGCCATCGCGCACAGCGCGCCCGAGGCGTACCAGACGACGTCGTACGAGCCGGTGACGTCCCGTGCCAGGCCTCCGAGGAAGGCCACCACCGCCGCGCCGACCTGGTGGGAGGCCAGGACCCAGCCGAAGACGATCGCGCCGTCGGCCCCGTAGTGCTCCCGGCACAGCGCGATCGTCGGCGGGACGGTCGCGACCCAGTCCAGGCCGTAGAAGACGATGAAGAAGATCAGCGGCGGCCGCACCGACGGCGCCAGCAGGAGGGGCAGGAAGAGCAGCGAGACCCCGCGCAGGGCGTAGTAGACGGCGAGCAGGCGCCGGGACTCGAAGCGGTCCGTGAACCAGCCCGAGGCCACCGTGCCGACCACGTCGAACACGCCGATCACCGCCAGCAGCCCCGCCGCCGCCGTCACTGGCATGCCGTGGTCGTGAGCGGCGGGCACGAAGTGGGTCCTGACCAGCCCGTTGGTCGAGGCCCCGCAGATCGCGAAGGTCCCCGCCAACAGCCAGAAGGGCCCCGTACGGGCGGCGTCGAACAGGACGGTGACGGCTCTGCGGGCCGCGCCGGGGACGGGCGCGGGCTTCGGCGCGTACGTGCCGCCGTACGGCGCGAGCCCCACGTCCGCCGGGTGGTCGCGCAGCAGCAGCCAGACGAAGGGGACGACGGCCAGCGCCGCCAGTGAGACCGTCACCGTCGCCGGGCGCCAGCCGTGGTGGTCCACCAGCCATGCCAGCAGCGGCAGGAAGACCAGCTGCCCGGAGGCCCCGGCCGCGGTCAGGATGCCCGTGACCAGCCCGCGCCGGGCGGTGAACCAGCGGTTGGTCACCGTCGCCGCGAAGGCCAGGGCCATCGAGCCGCTGCCCAGGCCCACCAGCACGCCCCAGCACAGCACCAGCTGCCAGGGTGCGGTCATCCACACCGTGGCCACCGAGCCGCAGGCGATCACGAGCAGGGCCAGCGCCACGACCCGGCGGATCCCGAAGCGGTCCATCAGGGCCGCCGCGAAGGGCGCGGTGAGCCCGTACAGGGCGAGGTTCACCGAAACGGCGAGGCCGATGGTGCCGCGCGACCAGTCGAACTCGCTGTGCAGCGGCTCGATGAGCAGTCCGGGCAGGGAGGCGAAGCCGGCGGCGCCGATGATCGTCACGAAGGAGACGGCCGCGACGAACCACGCGCGGTGGATGCGTCCGGGTGGGCGGGGAGCGTGCGGGGTGGCCGTGGAGGCGGTGGCTGTCTGCGTCACGCGGACAGCTTCCGGGCCACGGGGACCCGTACGACAGTGGCCTGACTGTCACGCTTCGCTACGATCGGGCCATGGAGTCGAAGTCGAAGTCGAAGTCGAACCGCCACCGCGTCGTCGTCCTCGCGCTCACCGGGCTGCTCCCCTTCGAGCTCGGCATCCCGCACCGGATCTTCGGCCGCGCCAAGGATCCGGCAGGGCGGCCGCTCTACGAGATCCTCACCTGCGCACTCGCCCCCGGGCCGGTGCGCACCGACGCCGACTTCGCGATCCAGGTCGAGCACGGTCCGGAGTTGCTGGCCACCGCGGACACGGTGGTGGTGCCCGCCTCGTACAAGCTGGGCCCGGTGTACGACCACGGCACGCTGACGGCCGAGCTCGCCGCGGCCCTGGCGCACATCCGGCCCGGCACCCGGCTCGTCTCCATCTGCACCGGCGGCTACGTACTGGCCGCCGCCGGCTACCTGGACGGCCGGCCGGCCACCACCCACTGGGCCTGCGCCGAACACTTCCAGCGGCTCTTCCCGGCCGTACGGGTGGACGCCGGGGTGCTCTACACCGACGACGGGGACGTGCTGACCTCCGCCGGCGTCGCCGCCGGCATCGACCTGTGCCTGCACATCGTGCGCCGCGACCACGGCGCGGCCGTCGCGAACGAGGCGGCCCGGCGGACCGTCGTACCGCCCCACCGTGACGGCGGACAGGCGCAGTTCATCGCGCGCCCGATGCCGGAGCCGCAGCTCGCCAGCACCACGGCGGCCCGGGCGTGGGTCCTGGACCGGCTGCACGAGCCGCTCCGGCTCACCGACCTGGCCCGGCAGGAGGCCATGTCGGTACGGACCTTCACGCGCCGCTTCCGCGAGGAGTCGGGCGTCAGCCCCGGGGCGTGGATCGTCGGCCAGCGGGTGGAGCGTGCCCGGCAGCTGCTGGAGCAGACGGAGCTGCCGATGGAGCAGGTCGCGCGGGAGAGCGGCTTCGGGACGGCGCAGTCGCTGCGCAAGCACGTGCAGGCGGCGCTGGGGGTGAGCCCGACGGCCTACCGGCGCACCTTCCGCACGTCCGGCGCCGCGGGTGGCGCCGCTGCTCCGCCCTCTCCTGATGGCCCATCAGTCGCCGCCGGGCCCGTGCATTGACTTCCGCCCCTTCGCCGTTTCCCGGGGCTCCGCCCCAGACCCCGCGCCTCAAACGCCGGCGGGGCTGAAAAGAGCGGGGCTCCGCCCCGGACCCCGCGCCTCAAACGCCGGCGGGGCTGGATTGTGCCCGGCGGGGCTGAAAGGGGGGCTGGATGTGCCGGCGGGGCTGAAATGCAGGCCGGCGAGGTTCACGGAACCACAGCTCAGGGCCGCGTCGCCTACGCCGCGCACCCCCCGCTCACGGCTGTGCTCGCCCTCACTGCCGTGATCTGGTCGGCGCTGGGAGCCGCATCGGGGAGAATGGCCCGTATGAGCGATCGTTCCCCCGAGTCCACAGCCCCGCACCGTGCGGGCTTCGCCTGCTTCGTCGGCCGCCCCAACGCGGGGAAGTCGACCCTCACCAACGCACTCGTGGGCACCAAGGTCGCGATCACCTCCAACCGGCCGCAGACCACCCGCCACACCGTCCGCGGCATCGTGCACCGCCCCGACGCCCAGCTCGTCCTCGTCGACACGCCGGGCCTGCACAAGCCGCGCACGCTGCTCGGCGAGCGCCTCAACGACGTCGTACGGACCACCTGGGCCGAGGTCGACGTCATCGGCTTCTGCCTGCCGGCCGACCAGAAGCTCGGCCCCGGCGACAAGTTCATCGCGAAAGAACTCGCGGGGATCAAGAAGACCCCCAAGATCGCCATCGTGACCAAGACCGACCTGGTCGAGTCCAAGGCCCTGGCCGAACAGCTCCTCGCCATCCACCAGCTGGGCGCGGAGCTCGGCTTCGAGTGGGCCGAGATCGTCCCCGTCTCGGCGGTCGAAGGCAGCCAGGTCCAGTTGCTGGCCGACCTGATCGCGCCGCTGCTGCCGGAGAGCCCGCCGCTGTACCCGGAGGGCGACCTCACCGACGAGCCCGAGATGGTCATGGTCGCGGAACTGATCCGCGAGGCCGCGCTGGAAGGCGTACGGGACGAGCTCCCGCACTCCATCGCCGTGGTCGTCGAGGAGATGATCCCGCGCGAGAACCGCCCGGCGGACCGCCCGCTGCTCGACATCCACGCGAACGTCTACATCGAGCGGCCGAGCCAGAAGGGCATCATCATCGGCCCGAAGGGCTCCCGGCTGAAGGAGGTCGGGATGAAGTCGCGCAAGCACATCGAGGCGCTGCTCGGGACCCCGGTCTTCCTCGACCTCCACGTGAAGGTCGCCAAGGACTGGCAGCGGGACCCGAAGCAGCTGCGCAAGCTGGGCTTCTGACCGCCCGGGTCCTGTCCGGCCAGGACAGGACCCGAGCCGGTCACGGACAGGGCCTACTAGGCGAGTCGCCGTACCTTCAGCGCGTTGTCCGGGCGGGTCCCGGGCCGGCCGTCGGGCGCGGTCATGGCCTGTACGTGTTCCGCCGCGAGCAGGACCTCCCAGCGGCCCTCGGGCAGTTCCAGCTGGGCCAGGACCTCGTCCGGGGTCGGGAAGTGGATGTCCGCGAGCGCGCCCGGGTCCCACGAGGGGCCTCCCGCGTGGCCCGCGATCAGCAGGATCCCGCCGGGGGCCACGGCCGCCGCGGCCCGGCGCAGGATCCGCTCGCGGGGGAAGTCCCCGTACGAATGCAGGAAGCACGCGGAGACCAGGTCGAACTCCCCGGCGGGGAAGGACTCCGCGAGGTCGTGCCGCTGCCACTCGACGCTGCCGGCGAGCTCCTCCCCGTCGGCGTGCTCGGCCGCCCGCTCCAGGGCCACCCCGGAGATGTCGGTCCCGGTGACGCGCCAGCCCCGCCGGGCCAGCCACACCGCGTCGGCGCCCTCGCCGCAGCCGAGGTCCAGGGCGCGGCCGGGAGTGAGGTCCGCGACCTCGCGGACCAGGACGGCATTGGCCTTGCCGCTCCAGATGCGGTTGCTCTCGCGGTAACGGGAGTCCCAGAACTCCTCGCCCGCGGCGTGATCCTGGTGCTGGTGGTCGGACATGGGGGCCTCTTCCTGTACGGGTCTGCCGGTACGGCCGATGCTGCGCCGCTACCGCCGGCGCGGGCAAACTTCGTTGCCGTTCCGGCAAAACCCGTCAGGCATCCGGCGCCCTCCGGCCTCCGTCCTCAGGCCTGGGCCGGCGGCTCCGCGATCAGGGCCGTCGCCACCCGGCGGAAGCCGATGCGGCCGTAGATGCGTGCCACGTCCTCGTCGCCCGCCGAGAGGAAGACCGTACGCGCGCCCCGCGCGCGGGCCTCCGCGACCAGGGCCGCCGTGACCCCGAGGGCCAGGCCCTGGCGGCGGGCGGAGGGGAGGGTGCCGACGGCCACCACCTCGGAGACGTCCCCGACCGGGTTGTACGCCCCCGAGCAGAGCACCACCCCGTCCCGCACGGCCGCCGCCATGCCCATACGGCCGGCGGCCAGCATCCCGGAAATCCGGGCCCGGCGGGGCTCCGCCGACGGGTCCGCCAGCGCAGCGGCCAGCTCGTCCGGCCCGGCCTCGCCCACCGCCGTCCCCGGGGCGGAGAAGGCCAGCACCGGGACCGTCACCGCGGCCGCCAGCAGCGGGTCCTCCGGGCCGAGCAGCCGCACCTGCGGGTGCGGGGGCAGCTCTTCGGCGCTCTCCAGCACCATCAGCGGGTGCGCGTGGACGTACAGGCCCGCCGCCTCCACCGCGGCCCGCAGCGAGGGGCTGGTTTCGGCCACCCACTCGAAGGACTCGGGGACCCCCAGCTCCCGCTGACGGGCCAGCACCCGCAGCACATCGGCCGCGGTCGCGTCGGAGCCGCCGAGCGCGGGCCGCGCGTAGTACGGCCAGCCCGCGCCCTCCTGGACGAAGAGGGTCAGCGGCCCGAAGTCCTCGGCCCGGGCCCCGCCCACCCGCGGCACCGTGTCGTAGTACCGCTCCAGCTCGGACAACGTCGAATCGATCATGTGGTCGGTCATCGGGCCATCCAAGCAAAGCGGGCCGCGCCCGGGCACCTGCTTTCCGGCGCCCGCCTCAGGCGCCCGCCTTCAGGCGCCCTCCTTCAGAACGCGTGAGATCAGCGCCCGCTGGGCGTCCGAGAGGCCCGGCTCGTGGCAGGACACCGTCCGTCCGTCCACCGTGATCCGGTACGAGAACCCGTCCCGCACCCGGTCGGCCGGGTGGCCCGGCGGTCCGGGCCGCAGCGCGAGCTGGGCCAGGGCCCGCCACTCGTCCTCGTCCGGCCGGCCCGTGGTGTCCACCTCGGCCCGGCGCTCGATGCCCGCGAAGCCGCCCGTCCGTATCACCTGAATGCGCATGGAAGCCGTCTACCCCGCGAGCGGGACGCCCACCGCGGACCACGCCTTCTGAAGTGCCTGGTGCTCCGCGCCGCCGTCCCCGTACCGGGTCACGGCCGCCGCCGTCGAGAGCCGGGCGAAGTCCGCGAAGTCCGCGTTCGAGGCGAGCTCCCCGCCGGTCAGGGTGTCGTACCAGATCTGTCCGGCCCGCTCCCAGGCCTTGCCGCCCAGCTCGGTCGCCACGATGTAGAAGGCGTGGTTCGGGATGCCGGAATTGATGTGCACCCCGCCGTTGTCGCTGTGGGTGTCCACGTAGTCGTCCATCGTGCCCGGCTGCGGATCCTTGCCGAGCTCATCGTCGTCGTACGCGGTCCCCGGCGCCTTCATCGAGCGCAGCGCGACCCCGGTCACGTTGGGGCCCAGCAGCCCGGCCCCGATCAGCCAGTCGGCCTCCTCGGCCGTCTGTTCCAGCGAGTACTGCTTGATCAGCGAGCCGAAGACGTCCGACATCGACTCGTTCAGGGCGCCCGACTGGCCGTGGTACGTCAGATTGGCCGTGTACTGGGTGACGCCGTGGGTCAGCTCGTGCCCGATGACGTCCACCGACACGGTGAAGTCGAGGAAGAGGTCCCCATCCCCGTCGCCGAAGACCATCTGCTGCCCATCCCAGAAGGCGTTGTTGTAGTCCTCGCCGTAATGGACGGTCGCGTCCAGCGCGAGCCCGGCATCGTCGATCGAGCGCCGCCCGAAACCCTGCAGGAACAGTTCGTACGTCGCCCCGAGCCCCGCGTAGGCGCGGTTGACGGTGGCGTCCTTGCTCACGGGGTCCCCCTCTCCCCGGACCTTCCTCCCGGGCAGCCGGGTGCGGTGCTGGGCGTCGTAGACGGTCCGCCGCGGATCGTCGTCGGCGGTCGGCGCGCCGAGCGTGGGCACGATCCCGCGGACGGCGGTGACCCGGCGCCGGGTGCGCAGCAGGGAGTCGCGTTCGAGCGTGCGCTGCGCGAGGTCGGCGCGCCGGGAGTCCCCGGACCGGGCGGCCTTGTCGAGGAGGTGCGGGGGCACGACGGTGCAGAAGACGGGGTGATGAGCGTGGGAGGCATCCATGCCCGGCAATGTGGCACCGGGTGACGTGGTTGTCACTAGATGTATCCATGATTCATTCGGTTGTGTCACATGGGGATAGGGGTCGTGCTCCCGGCCGGATGGTGATCGAATGCCCGTCGTCGCCAGCGGTGATGAGGTGATCAGGCGATCGTACGTACGGAACCCCTCGTCATCGACGGATCGACCGGACTTCACGGGACGAAAGAGGTGTAGCTCACATTCGGTGCAAATCGGACCAGTGGGTCTTGCATACTGAAACGGTCCTCGCGTCACGGCGCGGCTCGGCTAGGCTCGGTCCATCATGCGTTTCGGGCTGCTTCTCCTTAGCTGCCGCGGCGAGGGTCTCTAGTCGTAGGCCGACCCCCTCCCCGCGGAGTCTGGTGTTGCGGATTTACGACCGCCGTCGGCCGTCCCAGCGAACTACACGCGGACACGCGAGGAGCCCTGCGCCATGAGCCAGCACACTTTTGTCGGTCGCCCCACGCCCATCACGAACGCGACCCACGCCCAGAAGCCCTCCGGGATGCCGATCCACAAGTACGGCGCGTACGAGCAGGTGGACATCCCGGACCGCACCTGGCCCGACGCCCGCGTCACCAAGGCTCCCCGCTGGCTGTCCACCGACCTGCGTGACGGCAACCAGTCGCTGATCGACCCGATGACCCCCGCCCGCAAGCGCGAGATGTTCGACCTGCTGGTGCGCATGGGCTACAAGGAGATCGAGGTCGGCTTCCCGTCCTCCGGCGAGACCGACTTCGCCTTCGTGCGCTCCATCATCGAAGAGGGCGCGATTCCGGACGACGTCACCATCTCCGTACTGACCCAGGCCCGCGAGGACCTGATCGAGCGGACCGTGGAGTCCCTGGTCGGCGCCAAGCGCGCCACCGTGCACCTCTACAACGCGACCGCGCCGACCTTCCGCCGGGTCGTCTTCCGCGGCTCCAAGGAGCAGATCAAGCAGATCGCCGTCGACGGCACCCGCCTGGTCATGGAGTACGCCGACAAGCTGCTGGGTCCCGAGACCGTCTTCGGCTACCAGTACAGCCCGGAGATCTTCACCGACACCGAGCTGGAATTCGCCCTGGAGGTCTGCGAGGCCGTCTGCGACGTCTGGCAGCCCGGCCCCAGCCGCGAGATCATCCTGAACCTGCCCGCCACCGTGGAGCGCTCGACGCCGTCCACGCACGCGGACCGCTTCGAGTGGATGGCCCGCAACCTGACCCGCCGCGAGCACATCTGCATCTCCGTCCACCCGCACAACGACCGCGGCACCGCCGTCGCCGCCGCCGAGCTGGCCCTGATGGCCGGCGCCGACCGCATCGAGGGCTGCCTGTTCGGGCAGGGCGAGCGCACCGGCAACGTCGACCTGATCACCCTGGGCATGAACCTGTTCTCGCAGGGCATCGACCCGCAGATCGACTTCTCGCAGATCGACGAGATCCGCCGCACCAGCGAGTACTGCAACCAGATGGAAGTCCACCCGCGCCACCCCTACGCGGGCGACCTGGTCTACACCGCCTTCTCCGGGTCCCACCAGGACGCCATCAAGAAGGGCTTCGACGCCATGGAGGCCGACGCGGCCGCCCAGGGCAAGACCGTCGACGACATCGAGTGGGCGGTGCCGTACCTGCCCATCGACCCGAAGGACGTCGGCCGCTCCTACGAGGCCGTCATCCGCGTCAACTCGCAGTCCGGCAAGGGCGGCATCGCCTACGTCCTGAAGAACGACCACAAGCTGGACCTGCCGCGCCGCATGCAGATCGAGTTCTCCCGGATCATCCAGGCCAAGACGGACGCCGAGGGCGGCGAGGTCACGCCGAAGGCGATCTGGTCGATCTTCGAGGACGAGTACCTGCCCAACCCCGAGAACCCGTGGGGCCGCATCCAGCTGCGCTCCGGCTCGACGGCGACCGACAAGGACGGCACGGACACGCTGACCGTCGAGGCGGTCGTGGACGGCGTGGACACCGTACTGAACGGCACCGGCAACGGTCCGATCTCGGCCTTCTTCGACGCGCTGGCCGGCATCGGCGTCGACGCCCGCCTGCTGGACTACACCGAGCACACCATGAGCGAGGGCGCCTCCGCCGTGGCCGCCTCGTACATCGAGTGCGCGATCGACGGCCGCGTCCTGTGGGGCATCGGCATCGACGCCAACACCACGCGCGCCTCCCTGAAGGCGGTCATCTCCGCCGTCAACCGCGCGGGCCGCTGACCCGCTCGTACGTGAACCCCCGTCCCTCCTCCCCGGAGGGGCGGGGGTTGCGCCGTCGGGGCCTCAGTGGGCCAGGTGGCCGCCGGGCCGCGCCGGGGGCGCAGATCGGCCAAGTCGCGGCCCCGGGACATGTTGTCTTGTCACACGACTGACGCTTCCTCATCGATGTGGCTAACATCACGCCAACCCGGCGATGTTGCCGGAAGGTTACGGAGGTGCGACGTGCTGCCAGTTCGGGGTGGGGACGGCCGGAAGCTGACGGTCTGGGGCATCCGTACCACCTGGAGCACCGTGGGTGACGGCGAGTTCTTCTGCCCGGCCTGTGGTGGAGACCGCAACTACCGCAGGCGCACCGGCCGACGCCGGTTCACCGTCCTCGGGGTGCCGCTGCTGCCCCGCGGGCAGGCCGGGCCGGTCGTGGAGTGCCAGGGCTGCCGCGCGCGCTTCGACACCGACGTCCTGGACCACCTCACCACCACCCGTTTCACGGCGCTCCTGCGCGACGCCGTGCACACCGTGGCGCTGGCCGTGCTCACGGCGGGCGGTACGGCCTCGCGCAGCGCGCTGGAGGCAGCGGTGTGCGCCGTACGGGCCGCGGGCTTCCAGGACTGCACCGAGGAGCAGCTGGAGTCCCTCGTGGAGGCGCTGACCACCGACGAGGGCCGACTCGGGCTGTACGACGTCCCGGAGTGCTGCGGGGCCGCGCTGTCGATCGAGCTCCACGAGGCCCTGGAACCGCTGGCCCCGCACCTGGCGGGCCCGGGGCGCGAGTCGATCCTGCTCCAGGGCGCCCGTATCGCGCTCGCGGACGGCCCGTACATCCCGGCCGAGCGCGAGGTGCTCGCCACCGTCGGCGCGGCGCTGCGGATCGACGCGGACGATGTGGCGCGACTCCTGTCGGCGGTGCGCGCGCCGTAGGGGTGTCCTGCCGCGCCGGCCGGGCGGGCCCGAGTCTGTCCGCGAAGCGTCCGAAACCGGCCCGGTCGACGTAACGATCCGGCCTCGCGCGGCCGAAATCGCGCCTTCCGCACGCCGGAGCCGACCGCTCCGGGAGCAGCGGCGTCCACCCCTTGGACGGTGCCGTGTCCATGCCGGCATGTGCCGAGCGGGACCGGCGCGGAGCGCATACCACCAGGTCACAGGCCCCTGAGTGAGTCGATGCGCAGTCGGCGGGCGCTCGCGTGCGGCCGTTCGCCTTACCCCTCCCCAGGCGCTGCCGCTACTGGAGGAACCACAAAATCGAGCCGCCCTGCGCGTCAACAATTTGTGGAAGTCGACGATATCTGTGAGGCCCCCCACAGGCGTTCAATTCCGGTCACACGCCGAGACGCCGCAGTTAACACAGCGCGGCTTCGATTCACGTGAACGCACTGACAACCCTGGCGGATCAACGGGTTAGCGACCCACTCCGGCCAGGGATAACCAGATCTCCTCTCACTTACCTACCTTGAAGGGCAAGGCTGAGATGGCACGTGTCGCCGCCCGGCTTTCCACCGATGGAGAGCAGAGCACGCACCCGGTCGACGAGGTGCTCCCCCTCCCCAAGCTCGCGCTGTACGGCTTCCAGCACGTACTCGCCTTCTACGCCGGCGCGGTGATCGTCCCGATCATCGTCGGCAACGCGCTGAAGCTGAGCCCTGAACAGCTCGTCTACCTGATCAACGCGGACCTCTTCACCTGCGGCATCGCCTCGATCATCCAGGCGTGGGGCATCGGCCGGATCGGTGCGCGACTGCCGCTGATCCAGGGCGTGACCTTCACCGCCGTCTCCCCGATGATCGCCATCGGCCTCGGTGCGGGGGGTGGGACCGCCGCCCTGCTGGTCATCTACGGCGCGGTCATCACCGCCGGTATCGCCACCTTCGCCTTCGCCTGGCTGCCCGCCAAGGCCTTCCGGACCGTCATGCGGCTGTTCCCGCCGGTCGTCACCGGCACGGTGATCACCGTGCTGGGCATCGTCCTGATCCCAGTCGGTCTCAACGACGCGGCCGGCGGCCTCGGCAGCCCCGACTTCGGCGACCCGAAGAACTTCGCCTACGCCGGTGGCACGATGCTCTTCATCCTCGTCCTGATGAAGATCGGCAAGCCGTTCCTCTCCAGCATCTCCATCCTGCTCGGCCTGGTCGTCGGCACCGCGGTCGCCTTCCTCCTCGGGGACGCCAAGTTCGGTGACGTGGGCAAGTCGGACTGGATCGGTGTCACCACGCCCTTCCACTTCGGCGTCCCGCAGTTCGAGTGGTTCCCGATCGTCCTGATGCTCATCGTCATGCTGATCACCATGGTCGAGACGACCGGTGACACCTACGCCGTCGGCGACATCGTCGGCAAGGACGTCGACAGCGAGACCGTGGCCCGCGCCCTGCGTGCCGACGGAGCCGCGACCGCCCTCGGCGGTGTCCTCAACTCCTTCCCGTACGTCGCCTTCGCCGAGAACGTCGGCCTGGTGCGCATGACGAAGGTGAAGAGCCGGTTCGTGGTCGTCGCCGCGGGCGTCTTCATGATCATCCTTGGCCTGCTGCCCAAGGCCGCCGCGATCGTCGCCGCCGTACCGCACGGCGTCCTCGGCGGCGCCGCGACCGTCATGTTCGCCATGGTCGCCCTGGCCGGTATCCAGACGCTGGCCAAGGTGGACCTCAAGGAGGAGAAGAACGCGCTCATCGTGGGCGTGTCCCTGGCCTTCGCCCTGCTCCCCGCGACGGTCCCGGTCTTCTTCACCAAGTACATGGACGCGGACCTGTCCTCGCTGCTCAACAGCGGTGTCACGCTCGGTGCCACGGCCGCCATCGTGCTGAACCTCGTCTTCAACGGTCTGGCCAAGGACGGCGCGAAGGACGGCGCCCACGTCGTCCCCCAGGAGCCGATCGCGGCCGCGGCCGCGGCCGCGACCGCGACCGCGACCGAGGCCAAGCCCGCGGCCGGGACCGAGTCCGGAACCGAGTCCGAGGCCGCGAGCGAGGCCGACGGCCCGGGCGACAAGGTCCCCGCGGCGGTCCCCGCCCAGGCGGCGTCCCCCGCCCCTGGGGCCGAGAAGGCGGACGACGTGGACGCCGCCCCGTCCGCTCCCTGATCCTCCCAAGCCTCCCAAGGGGTGGTGACCCCTCGCCCGGACCCCCCTCCGGGCGAGGGGTCAGTGCTGTCCCCGCGCGGGTCCCCGTACAGGCGACAATGGGCCCATGAGTCTGTTCCGCGACGACGGCATCGTGCTGCGCACCCAGAAGCTGGGTGAGGCGGACCGCATCATCACGCTGCTGACCCGAGGCCACGGCCGGGTCCGGGCCGTCGCCCGCGGGGTCCGGCGTACGAAGTCCAAATTCGGGGCCCGGCTGGAACCTTTCTCCCACGCCGACGTGCAGTTCTTCGCCCGCGGGAGCGAACTGATCGGCCGCAGCCTCCCGCTCTGCACCCAGACCGAGATCATCGCCCCGTACGGCAACGGAATCGTCACCGACTACGCCCGCTACACCGCCGGCACGGCCATGCTGGAGACCGCCGAGCGGTTCTGCGAGAACGAGGGCGAACCCGCCGTACAGCAGTACCTGCTGCTCGTCGGCGCCCTGCGCACCCTCTCGCGCGGCGAACACGAGCCGCACCTCATCCTCGACGCCTTCCTGTTGCGCTCCCTCGCCGTCAACGGCTACGCGCCCAGCTTCGAGGACTGCGCGAAGTGCGGGATCCACGGCCCCAACCGGCACTTCTCCGTCGCCGCGGGCGGGGTGATATGCGGCGACTGCCGGGTGGCCGGCAGCGTCGTACCCTCGTCTGAGGCCATCGCCCTGCTCAGCGCCCTGCTGACGGGCGACTGGGGGTACGCCGACGCGTGCGAGGCGCGCCACGTGCGGGAGGGCAGCGGGCTCGTCTCCGCCTATTTGCACTGGCATCTCGAGCGCGGGCTACGCTCCCTGCGATACGTCGAGAAATAGGAGCTGGACCACATGGCACGACGCGGGATTCTGGGGCGCTCTCGCCGCGAGTACAAGGTTCCCGAGCCGCACCCGTCCGGTGAGCGCCCGCCGAAGATCCCCGGCGAGCTCGTCCCGAACCACGTCGCGGTCGTCATGGACGGCAACGGCCGCTGGGCCAAGGAGCGCGGCCTGCCGCGCACCGAGGGCCACAAGGTCGGCGAGGGCGTCGTACTGGACGTGCTCAAGGGCTGCCTGGAGATGGGCGTCAAGAACCTCTCCCTGTACGCCTTCTCGACGGAGAACTGGAAGCGCTCGCCCGACGAGGTCCGTTTCCTGATGAACTTCAACCGCGATGTCATCCGGCGCCGCCGCGACGAGATGAACGAGCTGGGCATCCGCATCCGCTGGGTCGGCCGCATGCCGAAGATGTGGAAGTCGGTCGTCCAGGAGCTCCAGGTCGCTCAAGAGCAGACCGTCGACAACGACGCCATGACCCTGTACTTCTGCGTGAACTACGGCGGCCGCGCGGAGATCGCGGACGCGGCGCAGGCGATCGCCCGCGACGTGGCGGCCGGCAAGCTGGACCCGTCGAAGGTGAACGAGAAGACCTTCGCGAAGTACATGTACTACCCGGACATGCCGGACGTGGACCTGTTCCTGCGGCCGAGCGGCGAGCAGCGCACCTCCAACTACCTGCTCTGGCAGAGCGCGTACGCGGAGATGGTCTTCCAGGACGTGCTGTGGCCGGACTTCGACCGCCGCAACCTCTGGGCGGCGTGCCTGGAGTACGCCCAGCGCGACCGCCGCTTCGGCGGCGCGGTACCGAACCAGCCGGAGGGCCCCGGCTCGGCCGGCTGACCGCCCTGCCCCTAAGATCCCCGCTCATGGACGACATGGGTGGGGATCCGCTGTTCCGCATACACGAGTCGGCATCGGCGGGGCAGGCGGTCGAGCTCCGCTACAGGCCGACGACGACGGACATGGCCGAGGCGTTGCGCGCCCGCAACAGGACCCGTGCCGGGCGCCGCCAGCGTCGGCCGTTCGTCCTCGTGAGCCTGCTCGGTCCGGTGCTGGTCGCTGTGCTGATCGCGCAGGACGGGGGCACGACACCCGTGACGACGGGGCTGCTCGCGGGGGTCGTGTTCTGCTGGGCGTACGTGCTCTTCGGCCACCGGATGCTGGCCCGGGCCTACCGGGGAGCGCTGGACGCGGCGGGTGACTGCCGGACGGTCCTCGACGGCGACGGGGTGGCCGTAGCCGGGACCCTGGCCTCCTCGTACCACCAGTGGGCCGCCCTGGCCTACTACGCCGAGACGCCGGCGCACTTCGCGGTGTTCTCGGGTGACAAGCAGGCCGTCATGGTGTTGGTGCTGCCCAAGCGCGGCCTCGCCGCCCCCGCGGACGCGGACCGGCTGCGGGCGATCCTGGACCGCAACCTGACCCGGGTCTAACCGGCGGCGGCCGCGCAGTCGGCGCAGGTGCCGAAGATCTCCACCGTGTGGGCCACGTTCACGTAGCCGTGCTCGGCCGCGATGGACTCCGCCCACTTCTCCACGGCCGGGCCCTCCACCTCGACGGCCTTGCCGCACTTGCGGCAGACCAGGTGGTGGTGGTGATCCCCGGTGGAGCAGCGGCGGTAGACGGACTCGCCGTCGCTGGTGCGCAGCACGTCGACCTCGCCGGCGTCCGCGAGCGACTGGAGGGTGCGGTAGACGGTGGTCAGGCCCACGGAATCGCCACGGTGCTTGAGCATGTCGTGGAGTTCCTGGGCGCTGCGGAACTCGTCCACCTCGTCCAGCGCCGCCGCCACGGCCGCCCGCTGCCGGGTGGATCGTCCTCGTACTGGCGCGGTATTCATCTCGCCAGGCGCAGTCGCCACCGGTTCCTCCTCGTATCGGCCTGCCGCCATTGTGCCAGGCGGCCGAGACCCCTAGACCTTCACGTCGTCCCGCGTGCACACGTCCTCGGCGGCGCGGGCCGCTTTCGCCCGGCGCCGGGCCAGGGGGGTGGAGAGGGCCGTCAGCACCATGAAGACGCCGATCGCGAGCAGCACGATCGTGGCGCCCGACGGCGCGTCGATGTAGTACGTGGCCGCCGTGCCGGTCACCGAGACGGTGAGGCTGAGGGCGATGGCCAGGCCCAGCGTGGCGGCGAAACCGCGGGTCAGCCGCTGGGCGGCCGCGACCGGGATCACCATCATGGCGCTGACCAGCAGCAGGCCCACGATGCGCATGGCGACGGTGACGGTGACCGCGGCGGTGATCGCGATCAGCAGGTTCAGGGCGCGTACGGGCAGGCCGGTGACCCGGGCGAACTCCTCGTCCTGGCAGACGGCGAAGAGCTGCCTGCGCAGGCCGATGGTGACGGCGAGGACGAAGGCGGCGAGGAGCGCCATCGCGATGACGTCCTCCGGGGCGACCGTGGTGATCGAGCCGAACATGGCGCTGAGGAGCCTGGCCGTGGAGCCGCCGCCCGCGCTGATGATCATCACGCCGCCGGCCAGGCCGCCGTAGAAGAGCATGGCGAGCGCGACGTCCCCGCTGGTCTTGCCGCGGGAGCGGATCAGTTCCATGCCGACGGCGCCGACGACGGCGACCAGCGTGGCCATCCACACCGGGCTGGTGTTGAGCACGAAGCCGAGGGCGACGCCGGTCATGGCCACGTGGCCGAGGCCGTCGCCCATGACGGCCTGGCGGCGCTGGACGAGGTAGGTGCCGATGGCGGGAGCCGTGATGCCGACGAGCGCGGCGGCGATCAGGGCCCGCTGCATGAAGGCGTAGTTCAGGAGGTCCATCAGCTCAGCAGTCCCGTCCGCAGGGGCTCGGCGTCGTGCGCCGCGTGGGGGTGTACGTGGTCGTGGCCGGGCAGGGCGTGCTGGCCCACGGCCTCCGGGGGCGGGCCGTCGTGCACGACGCAGCCGTCCCGCAGGACGACGGCCCGGTCGATCAGGGGCTCCAGCGGGCCCAGCTCGTGCAGGACGAGGAGGACGGTGGAGCCGGCGGCGACCTGCCGGCGCAGGGCCTTCGCGAGGACCTCCTGGTTGGCCAGGTCCACGCCCGCCATCGGCTCGTCCATGATCAGGAGTTCCGGCTCGACGGCGAGGGCCCGGGCTATGAGCACGCGCTGGTGCTGGCCGCCGGAGAGGGCGCTCACCGAGACGTCGGCGTGCGTCTCCATGTCGACGAGGGCCAGCGCGCGCTCGACGGCGGCCCGGTCGGCCTTGCGCAGGACGCCGAAGCGGGAGCGGGCGAGCCGGCCGGCGGAGACGACCTCGCGGACGGTGGCGGGGACGCCACTGGCGGCGGTGGTGCGCTGCGGGACGTACCCGATGCGAGCCCAGTCCCGGAAGCGCCCGAAGTCCGTTCCGAAGAGGGAGAGGGCGCCGGCGGTCAGCGGGACCTGGCCGACCACGGCGCGTACGGCCGTGGACTTGCCGGAGCCGTTGGCGCCGAGCAGCGCGACGACCTCACCGCGACGGACGGTGAGGTCGATCCCGCGCAGCACGGGGCGAGAGCCGAGCGAGGCCTTGGCCCCGCGCAGGGATATGACGGGCTGGTCATCTGCCTGTCGGGGCGTGGACTGCATGGCTCGCGCCTCCGTTGCTGGTACTGCCATTACTTGCTACCGAGTGCCTTCTGGAGGTTCTTCAGGTTGGACCGCATGACCTCGAAGTAGTCAGTGCCCTGGGACGTGCCGGTGATTCCCTCGAGCGGGTCGAGGACGTCGGTCTTCAGACCGGTGTCCGCCGCGAGGGTCTTGGCCGTCTTGTCGCTGGCCAGGGTCTCGAAGAACACCGTGGTGACATTCTCCTTCTTCGCGATCTCCTGGATCTCCTTGACCCGGGCCGGGCTGGGCTCGGACTCGGGGTCGAGGCCGGAGATGCCCTCCTGGTCCAGGCCGTAGCGCTCGGCGAGGTAGCCGAAGGCGGAGTGCGTGGTGATGAAGGTCCTGGTGCCCGTGTTCTTCAGGCCGTCCTTGAACTCGGTGTCCAGCGCGGTCAGCTTGGCCACGAGCTCGTCGGTGTTCTTCTTGTAGTCCGCGGCGTGGGCGGGGTCGGCCTTCTCCAGCGCCTTGCCGACGCCCTGGGCGACCTCGGCGTACTTGGACGGGTCGAGCCAGACGTGCGGGTCGGTGGCGGCCTCGCCCTCGGCGTGCTTCGCCTCGCCCTCGGCGGCGTGGTCATCGTGACCCGCCTCGCCCTCGTGGCCGTGGCCGGCGTCGTGGCCGGAGGCGCCGTGCGACTCCAGCTTGGTGAGGGTCGCGGCGTCGACGACGTTCTTCACGCCGGACTGGGCGATGGCCTTGTCGACGGCGGGCTGCAGGTCCTTGAGGTAGAGGACGACGTCGGCCTCGCCGAGCTGCGCGGTCTGCTTGGGGGTTATCTCCAGGTCGTGCGGTTCCACGCCCGGCTTGGTCAGGGCGTCGACCTTCACGTGGTCCTTGCCGATCTGCTCGGCCAGGAACTGCATCGGGTAGAACGACGCCGTCACGCCGAGCTTGCCGTCCTTGCTGCCGGTGGCTTCGCCGGCTCCGGAGCAGGAGGTCAGGGCCGTGGCGCCGAGGGTGACGGCTCCGGCGAGGGCGGCGGTGGGTATCAGGCGTCGTACGTTCATGACATCCATTTTCATCAAAGATGGAAACGATTGTCAAAAAACCAGGTGAGAGCGCTGGGCGCGCGGCCGTGGAGGGGGATCCGATTTGAAAGGGGGGGTGCGGGCGCCGGTAACCTAAAGACTTCGCCGTTCGTCCTCGTAATGAAGAGAGCACCGTGGCCGCCGACAAGATCGACACCATCGTCAGCCTGAGCAAGCGCCGTGGCTTCGTTTTCCCGTGCAGTGAGATCTACGGCGGCTCCAGGGCTGCCTGGGATTACGGTCCGCTGGGTGTCGAGCTCAAGGAGAACATCAAGCGCCAGTGGTGGAAGGCGATGGTCACCGGGCGTGAGGACGTCGTCGGCCTCGACTCGTCCGTGATCCTGGCCCCCGAGGTGTGGGTGGCCTCCGGTCACGTCGCGACCTTCTCGGACCCGCTGACCGAGTGCACCGCCTGTCACAAGCGCCACCGCGCGGACCACCTCGAAGAGGCGTACGAGGCCAAGCACGGCCGCCCGCCGCTGGGCGGCCTCGCCGACATCAACTGCCCCCACTGCGGTGTGAAGGGCCAGTTCACCGAGCCCAAGCAGTTCTCCGGCATGCTGGAGACCCACCTCGGCCCGACCCAGGACAGCGGTTCCAAGGCCTACCTGCGCCCCGAGACCGCCCAGGGCATCTTCACCCAGTTCGCCCAGGTGCAGACCACCTCCCGCAAGAAGCCCCCCTTCGGCATCGCGCAGATGGGCAAGTCCTTCCGCAACGAGATCACCCCGGGCAACTTCATCTTCCGCACGCGCGAGTTCGAGCAGATGGAGATGGAGTTCTTCGTCAAGCCCGGCGAGGACGAGCAGTGGCAGGAGTACTGGATGCAGGAGCGGTGGAACTGGTACCGCGACCTCGGCATCCGCGAGGAGAACATCCGCTGGTACGAGCACCCGAAGGAGAAGCTGTCCCACTACTCGAAGCGCACCGCCGACATCGAGTACCGCTTCAACTTCGGTGGCAATGAGTTCTCCGAGCTCGAGGGCGTGGCGAACCGCACCGACTTCGACCTCAAGGCCCACTCCGCCGCCTCCGGCCAGGACCTGACCTACTTCGACCAGGAGGCCGGCGAGCGCTGGACTCCGTACGTCATCGAGCCCGCGGCCGGTGTCAACCGCGCCATGCTGGCCTTCATGCTCGACGCGTACGTCGAGGACGAGGCCCCGAACGCCAAGGGCGTCATGGAGAAGCGCACCGTGATGCGCCTCGACCCGCGCCTGGCCCCGATCAAGGTCGCCGTCCTGCCGCTGTCCCGCAACCCGCAGCTGTCGCCGAAGGCCAAGGGCCTCGCCGCTGACCTGCGCAAGAACTGGAACATCGAGTTCGACGACGCGGGCGCCATCGGCCGCCGCTACCGCCGCCAGGACGAGATCGGCACGCCGTTCTGCGTCACCGTCGACTTCGACACCCTGGACGACAACGCGGTGACCGTGCGCGAGCGCGACACCATGAAGCAGGAGCGCGTCTCCCTGGACCAGATCCAGAGCTACCTCGGCAGCCGCCTGCTCGGCTGCTAGGTTCCGCCGTACCAAGACCGGTGGCCCGGTGCGCACGCCGCGCACCGGGCCACCGGCCTTTTGCCCGGCTGGAAGCTTCCGGACAGGCCGGGTCCGGCGTCAGGCGCGCAGACCTCGGATGATCAGAGCGGTGACCGCCTCGAACTCCGTGAGGATCGTGGGCGAGAGCCAGTCGGCGGCGTACTGGGGATCGTGGAAGCGGCCGGTGGCATCGAAGACGGCGCGGGCGGCGGCCGGCACGTCCTCGGCGGCGAGCGTGCCCGCCTCGACCCCCTCGGCGATGATCCGGGCCAACTGGTCGATCAGCTCGGTCAGGTGGGTGTCCACCACGTCGCTGTTCTCGGCGAGCAGCACCGTGTACGTGGCGAACAGCTCCGGGTCGTCGCCCGCCTTGTGGCGCTTGGCCTCGAAAAGTGCCTCCAGCCACGCCTCCAACTTGGAGGGGGCGCTCTGGGCGGGCGCCGAGGCGATCTCCTCCAGCATGACGACGCTCTTGGCGAGCCAGCGGTCCGTGACGGCCTCGCGCAGCGCCGCCTTCGAAGGGAAGTGCCGGTAGACGCTGCCGTGGCTGACGCCCAGGGCGCGGGCCACGTCCACCACGGTCGCCTTGGTGGGGCCGAAGCGGCGCAGCACCTCCTCGGTGGTCTCGAGGATGCGCTCGGGGGTCAGGGGTTCGGCGGCAGCGGGAGGCATGCGACGACCGTACCGCCAGCTCAGCGCTCGCTGTCGAGGTGGGCCATCTGGGCCGCCGGGTACCGCTCTCCGGCCGCGGCCCCGGCGGGCACGGCTTCCTCGATCGCGGCCAGGTCCCTGCCGCTGAGGGTTATGTCGATGGCACCCAGTGCCTCGGCGAGCCGGTCCCGCCGCCGGGCGCCGACCAGCGGCACGATGTCGACGCCGTGCAGCGGGCCCCGCGAGAGCACCCAGGCGATGGCGGTCTGGGCGACGCTCACACCCTTGTCCTCGGCGACCTCGCGCAGAGCGTCGACCAGGTCGAGGTTCCGGTGGAGGTTGCCGCCCTGGAAGCGGGGGCTCATGCCGCGGAAGTCGCCCGGGGCCAGCGCGCGGTCGCGGGTGAAGTGACCGCTGATCAGGCCGCGGGACAGCACCCCGTACGCCGTGATGCCTATGCCGAGCTCGCGCGCGGTCGGCAGGATCTCGTCCTCGATCCCGCGGGAGATCAGCGAGTACTCGATCTGGAGGTCGCAGACCGGGGCCACGGCGGCGGCCCGGCGCAGGGTGTCCGCGCCGACCTCGGAGAGGCCGATGTGGCGCACGTGCCCGGCCTCGACCGCCTCGGCGATGGCTCCGACCGTCTCCTCGATCGGCACGTCCGGGTCCACACGGGCGATCCGGTAGATGTCGATGTGGTCCCGGCCGAGCCGCTGGAGCGAGTAGGCGAGGAAGTTCCTGACGGCCTCGGGCCGGCCGTCGTAGCCGGTGAAGCCGCCCTCGACCGTGCGCAGGGCGCCGAACTTGACGCTGGTCAGCGCCTTCTCGCGGGCAGCGGCCGGCGCGGTGCGCAGGGCTTCGGCGATCAGCAGTTCGTTGTGACCCATGCCGTAGAAGTCGCCCGTGTCGAGCAGCGCCCCCGCGCCGTCGGAGGCCGCGTCCAGATAGGCGTGGATCGTGGCGATGGACTCGGCGCGGTCGGCTTCCCCGTAGAGGGCGGACATCCCCATGCAGCCCAGCCCCAGCGGGAAGACGGTGGGGCCGGTGCTGCCGAGGGTGAGGGTGCGGTGGACGGCGGTCGCGGTGGTGGTGCTCTCGTTCTTCGTCATGAAACGAGAGTGGCATGACGAGTGACAGATTTCAATATCTGTCACTCGTCAGTGTCAGGAGAGGCTCCGCAGGACGAGGGCCGCGGCCGCGACCGCGGCCAGGACGGCGGCCGGGGCGAGCTCGTAGTCCTTGACGCGGAGGTGGCTGATGACCGCGCCGACGAAGTAGAGGGTCACGCCGATGGCCGCGGCGATGCCGAGCGGAGTGATCCACAGACCCGCGACCAGGCCGATCGCGCCGGCGGCCTTGAGGGTGGCCAGGCGTGGCAGCCAGGAGTCCGGGACCTCGACCTTCCGCATGCTCGCGACGATCTGGTCGTTGCGCTGGAGCGTGAAGGTGGCGGATGCGGTGAGGACGAGGGCGAGCAGTCCGCCGACGACGGCGTAGGCGATGAACATGAAGAACTCCAACAGTCGGTGATGTAAAACCATTGAATACCATCAACGATCTGCCAAGAGCAATGATTCCTCGATTGCTACGATGTGGACCATGACGGCAGATCAGGACGGATCGCACCCACCGCAGCGGCTGGGCCTGCTGCTGGCCTGGCACGGATCGGTCACCCAGACCCGGATGAAGAGGGCGCTCAGCGCGGCCGGGCTCACCCCGCGGCACGCCATGACCCTGATGCACCTGGCAGGCGGCCCCATCAGCCAGCGGGCGCTCGCCGAGCGGCTGGAGGTGGACCCGAGCGTGCTCGTCGGGATCCTGAACGACCTGGAGGGCGAAGGCCTGGCCGAACGCCGCCGGGACCAGGCCGACCGCCGTCGTCACAACGTGGCCATCACCGACGCCGGCGAAGCCGTCCTGCGCACGACGAACGCCGCCCTCGACGAGGTCGAAGGCGGCATCTTCGCGGGACTGTCGGCGCAGGAGCGCGGCCTCCTGCGCGATCTCCTCGACCGGGTCAACACCTCGGCCGAGGACTTCACCTGCGACGAGTAGCCGCGGTCGGCGTCACGCGCGTGGGGAACCCGTCGCCGCGGAAGGGCTGACGGGCTCCTCCAGCGTGCGGGCCGTACGCTCCGCCGTCGCACGGGCCCAGCTGCCGCTCGTCGCCGCGCCCACGACCAGGACCAGCAGACCGCAGACGGAGATGATCCACCAGGCCGGCTGGGCCGCCGTGGAGAAGTCGGAGCCGCCCGCCAGCCCGGCCGCCAGGACGGAGCCGATGACCGCGACGCCCAGGGTGCCGCCCGTCTGCCGGCTGGTGGAGGCGATGGCGGCCGCGACACCCGCCTGGGAGCGCGGCATCCCGGACACCGCCGTATTGGTGATCGGCGCGTTCACCATGCCGAAGCCGAGCCCGAACAGCACGTACCCGGTGAAGAGCAGCGGAGTGGACGTCTCCGCCTGGAAGAGGGCGAACAGCAGCCCGCTCGCCGCCATCGCCACACCCGCGATCAGCAGGCAGATCCGGGGCCCCCGGGAGCCCACCAGCCGCCCCGCCAACGGCGCGAAGAGGACGGTCAGGGCCGCCATCGGCAGCATGTAGAGCCCGGCGCGCAGGGCGCTGAGCCCCCGTACGTCCTGGAGGTAGAGCGTGTTCAGGAAGAGGAAGCCGGCCAGTCCCGCGAAGGCGCTGATCGCGATCACGGTCGACCCGCTGAAGGGCGCACTGCGGAAGAACCGGAGGTCGATCAGCGGCTCCGGGCACCGGGGCTCGTAGACCAGCAGCCCCACGAACGCGCCGACGGCCACCACGGCGCATCCCATGATCAGCGGCGAGTGCCAGCCGGCGGTCGGCGCCTCGATGATCCCGTACGTCAGACTGCCGAGCAGCGCGATGATCAGCACCTGCCCCACCGGGTCCGGGCGGCGCGGCCGGGCGGCCCGGGACTCGGGGATGTGGCGCAGGGTCAGCGCGAGTGCCGCCAGGCCGATCGGCAGGTTGATCAAGAAGATCGAGCGCCAGCCCACGGAGTCCACGAGCACCCCGCCGATCAGGGGCCCCGCGGCCATCGAGACCCCGCCGACCGCCCCCCACACGCCGATGGCCCGGGCCCGCTCGGCGGGATCGGTGAAGGTGTTGGTGATGATCGACATCGCTACCGGGTTGAGCATGGCGCCGCCGACCGCCTGGACCATCCGGAAGACGATGAGCCAGTCGAGGCTGGGGGCGAGCGAGCACATCAGGGAGCCGACGGTGAAGGCCACCAGGCCGGCGACGAACACCTTGCGACGGCCGATCCGGTCGGCGGTGGAGCCCGCGAGCATCAGCAGCGAGGCCAGGACGAGCGTGTACGCGTCGATGGTCCACTGCAGTCCCGCGACCGAGGCGTCCAGGTCACGGCGCATCGAAGGGAGCGCGACGTTGAGAACGGTGTTGTCGAGGCTGACGATCAGCAGGCTCATGCAGCAGATCGCCAGGACGAGCGTGCGCTGCCGGGGACTCGGCTCGATCATGCCGCCGATGCTACGTCCGCCCCACCCCCTCGGCATGCGGGACAATGGGCGGATGACCACGCTCCCTCCGCCTCTCGCGATCGGCCCGCACACCGTGCAGCCGCCGGTGGTGCTCGCGCCCATGGCCGGCATCACCAATGCCCCGTTCCGTACCCTCTGCCGGGAGTTCTCGGGCGGCAAGGGGCTGTTCGTGAGCGAGATGATCACGACACGCGCCCTGGTCGAGCGCAACGAGAAGACCATGCAGCTGATCCACTTCGACGAGACCGAGAAGCCTCGCTCGATTCAGCTGTACGGGGTCGACCCGGCGACGGTCGGCAAGGCGGTCCGCATGATCGTCGAGGAGGACCGCGCCGACCACATCGACCTCAACTTCGGCTGCCCCGTCCCCAAGGTGACCCGCAAGGGCGGCGGCTCGGCCCTCCCGTACAAGCGCAACCTGCTGCGCGCGATCCTGCGCGAGGCCGTCGGCGGCGCCGGCGACCTGCCGGTGACCATGAAGATGCGCAAGGGCATCAACGACGACCACCTCACCTACCTCGACGCCGGCCGGATCGCCGTCGAGGAGGGGGTCACCGCGATAGCCCTGCACGGGCGGACCACCGCCCAGCACTACGGCGGCACCGCCGACTGGGACGCCATCGCGCGGCTCAAGGAGCACGTGCCGGAGATCCCGGTGCTCGGCAACGGCGACATCTGGTGCGCCGAGGACGCGCTGCGCATGGTCCGCGAGACCGGCTGTGACGGCGTGGTCGTGGGCCGCGGCTGCCTGGGGCGGCCGTGGCTGTTCAACGACCTGGTGGCGGCCTTCGAGGGGCGGCCCGAGGACTTCCACAAGCCGACGCTGCGCGAGGTCGCGGCCACCATGCACCGCCACGCACAGCTGCTGGGGGAGTGGATCGGCGACGAGGCGCGCGGGGTGATCGACTTCCGTAAGCACGTGGCCTGGTACCTCAAGGGCTTCTCTGTCGGGTCCGAGATGCGCAAGAAGCTCGCGGTCACCTCTTCCCTGGCCGAGCTGAACGCTCATCTGAGCGAGCTGGATCTGGATCAGGGGTGGCCCGAGAGCGCGGACGGCCCGCGGGGCCGGACGTCCGGAAACAACCGAGTTGTCCTGCCGGACGGCTGGTTGAAGGACCCCTACGACTGTGCCGGTGTGAGCGAGGACGCCGAACTGGACACCTCCGGAGGCTGACAAATCGCCCTCCGTGGCGCGTGATATACGCCACGCATGGGAGGGGTTTCGCTCAGATGAGCACTAAAGTCACGGGTAAGACTTTCAAAGGGTGGCACTGGGTGCCACCCTTTGTGCGTTCAATACTTGAACACAAATGTATCGATGATCGCTCATCCGAGCGTGATCAGGCGCCAGGAGGCCCCTCTTCCTTCGGCTTGTGAAGGCTCTTCGTACTTTCTGATTACCCATGAGTTACTTTCGATCTGCTGGCGCACGGGTGGTTACAGCCGTATGACGACCAAGTGGACGTACCCAGAAGCCTTCGATCTGGGTATGTTCCTGGCCGTCAGGGCAGCCACCGAGCCTCGAGGAGTCGAGACCCGTGTCGGAAAACAAAGATCAGAAGTTCGTCTACGACTTCACCGAGGGGAACCGCGACCTCAAGGACCTTCTCGGCGGCAAGGGAGCCAACCTCGCCGAGATGACCAACCTCGGTCTCCCGGTCCCTCCCGGCTTCACCATCACCACCGAGGCCTGCAAGGTCTACCTCGAGAGCGGCACGGCCCCGGCCGCGCTGCGCGAAGAGGTCAGCGCCCACCTTGCGGCCCTCGAGGCGAAGATGGGCAAGAAGCTCGGCCAGTCGGACGACCCGCTCCTGGTCTCCGTGCGCTCCGGCGCCAAGTTCTCCATGCCCGGCATGATGGACACCGTCCTGAACATCGGTCTCTCCGACGAGTCCGTGACCGGCCTCGCCTCGCAGGCCGGTGACGAGCGCTTCGCGTGGGACTCGTACCGCCGCCTCATCCAGATGTTCGGCAAGACCGTCCTCGGCGTCGACGGCGAGCTCTTCGAGGACGCCCTCGACGAGGCCAAGGCCGCCAAGAAGGTCACCGTCGACACCGACCTCGACGCCGCCGACCTGAAGAAGCTGGTCAAGCTCTTCAAGAAGATCGTGGCGAAGGAAGCCGGCCGCGAGTTCCCGCAGGACGCCCGCGAGCAGATGGACCTCGCCGTCGAGGCCGTCTTCAACTCGTGGAACACCGACCGCGCCAAGCTCTACCGCCGCCAGGAGCGCATCCCCGGCGACCTGGGCACCGCCGTCAACATCTGCTCCATGGTCTTCGGCAACCTCGGCCCCGACTCCGGCACCGGCGTCGCCTTCACCCGCGACCCCGCCAGCGGCCACCAGGGCGTCTACGGCGACTACCTGCAGAACGCGCAGGGCGAGGACGTGGTCGCGGGCATCCGCAACACCGTGCCGCTCGCGGACCTGGAGGCCATCGACAAGGCCTCCTACGACCAGCTCATGACGATCATGGAGACGCTGGAGACCCACTACAAGGATCTCTGCGACATCGAGTTCACCATCGAGCGCGGCCAGCTGTGGATGCTCCAGACCCGCGTCGGCAAGCGCACCGCGGGCGCGGCCTTCCGCATCGCCACCCAGCTCGTCGACCAGGGCCTGATCGACGAGGCCGAGGCCCTCCAGCGCGTCAACGGCGCCCAGCTCGCGCAGCTGATGTTCCCCCGCTTCGACGAGAACGCCAAGACCGAGCTGCTCGGCCGCGGCATCGCCGCCTCCCCGGGCGCGGCGGTCGGCAAGGCCGTCTTCGACTCCTACACGGCCGTCAAGTGGTCCCGCTCCGGCGAGAAGGTCATCCTGATCCGCCGCGAGACCAACCCGGACGACCTGGACGGCATGATCGCCTCCGAGGGCATCCTGACCTCGCGCGGCGGCAAGACCTCGCACGCGGCCGTCGTCGCCCGCGGCATGGGCAAGACCTGTGTCTGCGGCGCCGAGGAGCTCGACGTCGACACCAAGCGCCGCCGGATGACCGTGGGCGACACGGTCATCGAGGAGGGCGACGTCGTCTCCATCGACGGCTCCACCGGCAAGGTCTACCTCGGTGAGGTACCGGTCGTACCCTCCCCGGTCGTCGAGTACTTCGAGGGCCGCATGCACGCCGGCGCCGACGACGCCGACGAGCTCGTCGCCGCCGTGCACCGGATCATGGCGTACGCGGACCGGGTCCGCCGGCTGCGCGTGCGCGCCAACGCCGACAACGCCGAGGACGCGCTGCGCGCGCGCCGCTTCGGCGCGCAGGGCATCGGCCTGTGCCGCACCGAGCACATGTTCCTCGGTGAGCGCCGTGAGCTGGTCGAGCGCCTGATCCTCGCCGACACCGACGGCGAGCGCGAGCAGGCACTCAGCGCCCTGCTGCCGCTGCAGAAGAAGGACTTCGTCGAGCTGTTCGAGGCGATGGACGGGCTGCCCGTCACCGTCCGGCTCCTCGACCCGCCGCTGCACGAGTTCCTGCCCGACATCACCGAGCTGTCGGTACGCGTCGCCCTCGCCGAGTCCCGCAAGGACGCCAACGAGAACGACCTGCGCCTGCTCCAGGCCGTGCACAAGCTGCACGAGCAGAACCCGATGCTGGGCCTGCGCGGCGTCCGCCTCGGCCTGGTCATCCCCGGCCTCTTCAAGATGCAGGTCCGGGCGATCGCCGAGGCCGCGGCCGAGCGCAAGAACGCCAAGGGCGACCCGCGCGCCGAGATCATGGTCCCGCTCGTGGGCACCGTCCAGGAGCTGGAGATCGTCCGCGAGGAGGCCGACCAGGTCATCGCCGAGGTCGAGGCCGCCACCGGCACCAGCCTCAAGCTGTCCATCGGCACCATGATCGAGCTGCCGCGCGCCGCGCTGACGGCCGGGCAGATCGCCGAGGCCGCGCAGTTCTTCTCCTTCGGTACGAACGACCTGACCCAGACGGTGTGGGGCTTCTCCCGCGACGACGTCGAGGCCAGCTTCTTCACCGCGTACCTGGAGAAGGGCATCTTCGGGGTCTCGCCCTTCGAGACCATCGACAAGGACGGCGTCGGCACGCTGGTCCGCAGCGCCGTACAGGCCGGCCGGGCCACCCGCCCCGACCTCAAGCTCGGCGTCTGCGGGGAGCACGGCGGTGACCCCGAGTCCGTCCACTTCTTCCACGAGGTCGGCCTCGACTACGTCTCCTGCTCGCCCTTCCGGATTCCGGTGGCGCGCCTGGAGGCCGGTCGCGCGGCCGCCGAGGCGAAGGGCAGCGACAGCCGCTGACCCCCGGCCGCGCGAGGGGCCCCCTGGACCGCGCCTGCCCCCGGGTTCCCTGACTGCCCGTGGGGCGGGCGCGCCTCATTTTTTTGTTGTTCAACAAACCTTTACGCCAGCAGGCGGTGGACGGATCCCCACCCGTCCACCGCCGCTGTCATTCTGCCGGGCACGTCGGCGCTTCCCGGTGCGACCGACCGCCAGGCCCCGCAAAGCCCCCCACGGCCTTCACGGAGCGTTTCGGTCGCACTGGAGTGTGCCCGGCGGAGTACAGGATTTCGGTTGTCACGCCTCTGCCGAAAGGGGTTTCAACTGTGGCCGAAAGGGCGTGGTGACCACGTGTGACGGCATGCATACTCATGGGGCGGGGGGATTGCGGTTGCACAGGTGGGGGTTCGGTGCTGCGTATCCATTTCACTGGAGTGGACCTGGCACGCGTACGGATGGCAGGGCGTCCCGATGCGTTGTGGGAAACGATTCTCAGCTTTCACCGCTTAAGAGACCGGCGCGATGCCCGGTTGTTCGGTGAATGGCGTACGGAAACCCGGAGCAGGTTGAATAGTGAAACACGCACGCTCGGTATGCTCATACCGAGTCGCGGTTATTTCCCCGATTTCCTGACCCCCGTGGAGGGGCAGTACGGGTGGGACGTGGGCCTCGACGCGCTGCGCGGGATCCGTCCCGATCGTATGCGGCGCGAGCTGCAGCTGCTCGGGGCCGGTGCGCCGATGACGCCGCGGCTACGGGAGTTCATGGACGGCGGCGGCAAGCACCTGCCCAGGCTGCTGGGCGAGCTGCGGGCGTACCACCGGGCGGCCGTGGAGCCGTACTGGACGCACATCCAGGCCCAGATCGAGGCCGAGCGGGCCGCACGCGGCCGGGCCCTGCTGGACGGGGGCGCGGACGAACTGCTGGACTCGCTGCCGCCGATGCTGCGCTGGCGGGCTCCGGTGCTGGAGTGCGACTACCCCGTGGACCGGGACGTACGGCTTCGGGGGCGCGGGCTGCTGCTCCAGCCGTCCTTCTTCTGCCGGCGCACCGCCGTGACCCTGCACGACCCGGAGCTGCCGCCGGTGCTGGTCTATCCGGCCGCCGCGCAGCTGGCGTCGGCGCCGGGGGGCGGGGATGCGGCCCGGCCGGTGGAGGAGCAGCGCCAGCGGACCCTGGGCAAGCTGGTCGGGCACACCCGGTCGGTGGTGCTGCGGGCCATAGGGGACGGGGCGACCACCAGTGAGCTGGCCCGGCGGGCCGGGGTTTCGCTGGCCTCCGCGAGTCAGCACGCCTGCGTGATGCGGGAGGCGGGGCTGGTGACGACGCTCCGGCACGGGAACGCGGTGCTGCACACGGTGACTCCGCTGGGTGCCGCCTTGCTCAAGGGTGGTGCCGTGGCCTCATGACGGGCCGCACCCCCGACGGGCCGCACCCCGGCGGGGCGGACCCGTCGGGGTGCGGTCGGTGGTGCGGCGCGGCGCCGTTTCCTGGGGCTCCGCCCCAGACCCCGCGCCTCAAACGCCGGCGGGGCTGAAAGATCGGGGCTCCGCCCCGGACCCCGCGCCTCAAACGCCGGCGAGGCTGAGTTTGCCCGGCGGGGTGGGGGGTCAGACTCGGAACGGGCCCGTTACCTCGTAGGTGATGCCGCCCGAGGAGCTGCCGCTCGTGCCGCGCTGGCTGGAGAAGTAGAGCCGGTTGCCGGCGGGCGAGAAGGCCGGGCCGCAGATCTCGGAGGAGGACTGGCCCGTGATCCGCAGGAAGGGCGCCACCACGTCGTCCGGGGTGATCAGGCAGATCTCCATGTTGCCGCCGTCCTCGGCTATGTAGAGGTCGCCGTACGAGGACCCGGTGACGTTGTCCACGCCCGTCAGCGGAGCCGCGCCGCCGGGGACGAGGGAGTCGTCGTAGGCCAGCTCGTAGGTGTTGGTGGCGACGTTGAGCTGCCAGACCCGGTTGTCGCCCTTGGTGGTGAACCACACCGTGTCGTTGGCGTAGTGGCAGCCCTCGCCGCCGTTGAACTTCTTCGCGCCCGAGACCTGGCTGCGGGTCGCGGTCGGGGAGCCGTCCGGGTCCGGCACGTTGGCCCAGGTGAAGGAGCCGGAGGTGGCCGTGCCGGCCTTGAGGACCTGGAGGGTGCCGGAGGAGAGGTTGCCCCAGGTCGTGGGGACGAAGCGGTAGAAGCAGCCGCTGGAGTCGTCCTCGGTGAGGTAGATGACCTTGCGGACCGGGTCGGCGGCCGCCGCCTCGTGGTTGAAGCGGCCCATCGCGGAGCGCCGGACGGCGGCGTTCACGCCCCACGGGTCGGTCTCGTACACGTAGCCGAGGCTGACCTCCTCACAGGACAGCCAGGTGTTCCAGGGCGTCGCGCCGCCCGCGCAGTTCCGGTTGGTGTTGGACAGGATCCGGTAGGCGGAGGTGATCGAGCCCGACGAGTTGAACTTCACCGCGCTCGCGCCGCCGGTGGAGGAGATCTCCGAGTTGGAGACGTAGATCCAGCCCGTGCCGTCGGCGAAGCAGGCGCCGCCGTCGGGAGCGCTGTGCCAGGTGTACGAGGTGCCGCTGACGGTCTGGCCCGAGCGGGCGATCACCCGGCTGGTGAAGCCGCTGGGGAGCATGATGCCGTTCGCGTCCGCGGCGCCGAGCGCTCCGTAGGGTCCGGCACCGGGCTGGGCGGGCGCCGCGTAGGCGGCCCCGTGCATCAACGTGCCGCCGAAGGCGGCGGCCGACGAACCGATCACTGCGCCGCGCAGGAAGGTACGACGTTCCACGGTCACTCCTGTGGGAGGAAGGCCCCGCGGCCGGTCGGACGCGGGGTCGCACGCGTCGAGGAACCTAGGAGACGCCAGTTGACGTGGCGCCAACTCCTCATTACGCCCGAGCGACCGGTCGAGGTTCAATCCTCCAGCAGAGACTTCAGGGCGCCGAGGCGCTCTTTCCAGAAGGCCTTGTAGACCTCCACGGCGTCCGCGTCGGCCAGTTTCGTGTGCCCGAGTCCCACCTGCGTACGATCGGTGCCCTTCCGGGTGAGATAGACGGAGATGCGGCTGCTGCCCCCGTCCCAGTCGGCGGTGACGGATGTGCCGGGCCGGTGCGTGCGCAGGGCGAAATCCGCGTGCGGCAGCCAGCGTTCGCGCAGCGCCGCGTCGGCGAAGGCCTCCGTGACCCGCTCGGCGTCGGCCCCCACGGTGCGGCTGACGCTCGCCTGCCAGTCCCCGCCGCTGGACTGGCCGACCTCGCGCATCCCGCGCTCCTGCTCGTAGCCGACCGTGATCGACTGGGCGTACCAGCCGCTGACCCCGTACGCGTCCACCAGGCGGCGGGCGATCTCGGTATGCGTACGCTCGGTCGCGCCCCACCCGTCGAGTTCGGCGAACCACGCGGACCAGTCCCGGCCGGTCTCGGCGGCCAGGGTTTCGTCCGACAGTTTCTCGGTGATCTTCTTGACGGCCATGCTTCGACGCTACTGCGGGGCGGGCGGACCAGCACGGTGTGACGTACCGCGGGACCTTCTGCCCCGGGGAGGTCCCCGGTGGAGGAGAATGGTGGAGCAATGAACCACTGCGCCGCGCACGACATCACGGGCCGCGCCGACCTCGAGGTCGTGCTGCGCCGCTTCTACACGGCCGCCTTCGCCGACCCGCGGATCGGGCCGTTCTTCACCGAGATCACGGGCACGGACCTGGACGTCCACCTGCCCCGGATCACCGACTTCTGGGAGCGGGCGCTCTTCCGCAGCGCCGAATACCGGCGCGACGCCTTCGCCCCGCACGCCGCGCTGCACTCGGCGCGCGCGCTCACCGCCGCCGACTTCGGCCGCTGGGTGCAGCTGTGGCACGCGACCATCGACGGCCTGCACCGCGGGCCCAACGCCGAACGGGCCAAGGCGCAGGGCGAGCGGATCGCGCTGACCCTGCACAAGCGCCTCGCCGGCCCCGACGCGGGACTGCTGCGCGGTGAGGGGCGGGTGGGCTTCGTGCCGCTGGCCGCACTGGAGCTGCGATCCGTGGCGGCCTGACGGCCTGGCGGCCTGACGGCCTGGCGGCCTGACGGCCTGACGGCCTCACCTGCGGTTTCGTACGGGTCCGAGATTTCTCGAAAAAACTTCGCCGGGAGCGATGAGTTCCCCCGGCCGCCCCGGTCTACCTCTCGAAAGCAGCGAACACCGCGCGAGAAAGAGAGACCGAGATGTCCCAGCCCCAGATGATCTTCGTCAACCTGCCGGTCAAGGACCTGGCCGCCGCCAGGGCCTTCTGGGAGAAGCTCGGCTACTCCTTCAACCCGCAGTTCTCCGACGAGACCGCCGCATCCCTGGTGATCAGCGACACGATCTTCGCGATGCTGCTGACCGAGGAGAAGTTCAAGGAGTTCGCCACCAAGCCGGTCGCCGACGCCGCCAAGACCACCGAGGTGATGGTCGCCCTGAGCGCGGACAGCCGCGCCAAGGTCGACGAGATCGTCGACGCCGCCCTCTCCGCGGGCGCCACCGAGCCGCGGCCGGCCGTCGACATGGGCTTCATGTACGGCCGGGCCTTCGAGGACCTGGACCACCACGTGTGGGAGTACGTGTGGATGGACCCGGCCGCCATCGAGGGCTGATGCCGGCTACGAGGTCGCGGCGGTCCGCACCGGGTAGGTCCGGACCGCCACCTCCTCGTCGTCCAGGCAGCGCCCCGACTCCAGGTCGAAGCGCTGCTTCAGCAGCGGCGAGGCCACGAAGGGCCGGCCCGCCACGGCCCCCACCAGCCCGCGCGAGAGCACGTGCGCCCCGGTGAAGGGGTCCTGGTTGGCGATGGCGTACGGACGCCCCGCGCGGTCGACGAACACCGCGGCCTGGCTCCCGTCCGGCAGCAGCGCCGCGACCCCGCGCCCGGGGGTGAGCGCGGACAGCTCGCACACCGTCAGCCAGCCCTGCGCCACTTGCAGTTCCACGGTCATCGGACTCCTCCGATCGTCAGGACGGCCAGGTCGGGCTTGACCTGGTCGCGCTCGGGGACGAACTTCACGGTCGGGTCGGGGGCGCCGGGCGCGTTGACGAAGGACACGAACCGGCGCAGCCGCTCCGGGTCCTCGAGCGTTTCGGCCCACTCGTCCCGGTAGTGCGCCACGTGCTCGGCCATCAGGGACTCCAGCTCCGCGCACAGCCCGAGCGAGTCGTGCACGACCACGTCCCGCAGGTGCGCCAGGCCGCCCTCCAGCCGCTCCAGCCAGGTGGAGGTCCGCTCCAGCCGGTCGGCGGTGCGGATGTAGAACATCAGGAACCGGTCGATCAGCCGGACCAGTTCCGCGTCCGACAGGTCCTGGGCCAGGAGGTCGGCGTGCCGCGGGGTGGCCCCGCCGTTGCCGCCCACGTAGAGGTTCCAGCCACTCGCCGTGGCGATGACCCCGAAGTCCTTGCTCTGCGCCTCCGCGCACTCGCGGGCGCAGCCCGAGACCGCGGACTTGAGCTTGTGCGGGGCGCGCAGCCCCCGGTAGCGCAGCTCCAGGTCGATGGCCATCCGGACGCTGTCCTGGACCCCGTAGCGGCACCAGGTCTGCCCCACGCAGGACTTCACCGTCCGCAGGGCCTTCCCGTACGCGTGCCCGGACTCGAATCCGGCGTCGACGAGCCGCGCCCAGATCCGCGGGAGCTGGTCCACGCTCGCGCCGAAGAGGTCGATCCGCTGCCCGCCGGTGATCTTCGTGTAGAGGCCGAAGTCACGGGCCACCTCACCGATCACGATCAGCTTGTCGGGGGTGATCTCGCCGCCGGGGATGCGCGGGACGACCGAGTACGAGCCGTTGCGCTGCATGTTCGCGAGGAAGTGGTCGTTGGTGTCCTGGAGTGCCGCCTGCTCCCCGTCCAGGACGTAGCCGCTCGCGCCGAGGGTCGGGGCGAGCGAGGCGATGATCGAGCCGACGGTGGGCTTGCAGATCTCGCAGCCGTCGCCGCCGCGGGCCTCCGGGCGCCCGTGGCCGTCGAGGAGCTGCTCGTACGAGGTCAGCCGGCGGGTGCGGACGATCTCGTAGAGCTCGGCCCGGGTGAACGGGAAGCAGCCGCACAGCCCCTTGTCGGCGGCGGCCGGCAGCAGCTGCCCGATCACCTTGACGCAGCTGCCGCAGCCGGTGCCCGCCTTGGTGCACTTCTTGACCTCGGCGAGGGTGGCGCAGGCGGCGATGGCCTTCTTCGTGACGTTGTGGCACGAGCAGATCACCGCGTGGTCGGGCAGCGAGGACGGGCCGAGGGCGACGGGCGCGCCGAGCCCGGCGGGCAGGACCAGCTGCTCGGGGGAGACGGGCGGGACGCTGCCGGTGAGCGGGCGCAGCAGGCCGTACGAGTCCGCGTCGCCGACCAGGACTCCGCCGAGCAGGACCCCGTCGGGGGAGACGACCAGCTTCTTGTAGACGCCGGAGCGGGAGTCGGACCAGACGACGTCGAGGCTGTCGGGGGTGGTGCCGTGGGCGTCGCCGAAGGAGGCCACGTCCACGCCGAGCAGCTTGAGCTTGGTGGAGAGGTCGGCCCCGGTGAACTCCTTCTCGCGGCCCAGTAGATCGTCGGCGGCGGTCTCGGCCATCTCGTAGCCGGGCGCGACCAGGCCGTAGACGCGGCCGTCGCAGGCCAGGGCGCATTCGCCGATGGCGTAGACGTACGGGTCGGAGGTGCGGCAGCGGGCGTCGACCGCGATGCCGCCCCGCTCGCCCACGTCCAGCCCGGCGTCGCGGGCCAGCTGATCGCGGGGGCGGACGCCCGCGGAGAAGACGACGAGGTCGGTCTCGACGGTGGAGCCGTCGGAGAGCCGCATTCCGCTGACTCGGCCGTCCTCGCCGGTCAGCACCTCCTGGGTGCCCACGCCGGTGTGGACGGTCAGGCCCATGGACTCGATGGTGCGCAGCAGGGCGGCGCCGCCGCCCTCGTCGACCTGGACGGGCATCAGGCGCGGGGCGAACTCGACGACGCGGGTGGCGAGGCCGAGCCCCTGGAGGGCGCCGGCGGCCTCCAGGCCGAGGAGACCACCGCCGACGACCGCGCCGGCGGTCCTGTCCTTCGCGTACTCCTCGATGGCGAGGAGGTCCTCGATGGTGCGGTAGACGAAACAGCCGGGGGCGTCCTTGCCCGGGACGGGCGGCACGAAGGGGTAGCTGCCGGTGGCCAGGACCAGGACGTCGTACGGGAACACCTGCCCGGAGCGGGAGGTGACCGTGCGGGCGTCCCGGTCGATGTGCTCGGCGGGGTCGTCGAGGTGGAGGGCGATGCCGTGCTGCTCCATGAACCCGGCGGGCGTCATGGACAGGTCCTCGGGGGTGCTGCCGGAGAAGTACGAGGTCAGGTGCACGCGGTCGTAGGCGGGCCGGGGCTCCTCGCAGAGCACGGTGATCCGGTGCGTGGCGGTGACCCCGCGCTCGGCGAGCGCTTCGAGGTAGCGCTGGCCGACCATGCCGTGCCCGATGAGCACGATCGTGGGCAAGGGCTCGGTCATGTCAGTGGCCTCCGTCGTCGGTGAGCAGGTGGAACAGGTCGTGCGGTGATTCCTCGCCCTCCCAGGTGCGGGCGAGGGCCCCCACGGTGGAGAGCTCGCCGAGGAGCACCCCGCCGATGAGGCGGTCGCCGCGCAGGACGACCTTCCGGTAGGTCCGGCGGGTGGCGTCGGCGAGGCGGACCACGTCGTCGCCGGGGCGGGGGGTGGTCTCGCCGAAGGCGGCGAGATCGAAGGCCTCTTCGGTGCCGCCGAGGGTGAGGCGGGTGAGGGCGCGGGTGCCGGTGTACTGCGTGGGGGCGCCGGTGCTGGCGGTGGTGCCGGTGGCGGTGCCGGTGCCGGTGCTGCCAGTGCTGCCGGTGCTGCCGGTGCCGCCGGTGGTGAGGACCGTGGCGAGGGCGTCGGCCTGTTCCAGGGCGGCGCCCGCCAGGCCGTACACCTGGCCGGCGTGTTCGGCGCAGTCGCCGATGGCGTGGATGCGGGGGTCGCTGGTGCGGAGCTGGTCGTCGACCACGATGCCGGTGCGGACGTCGAGGCCGGCGGCCTTGGCGAGGCCGGTGCGGGGGCGTACGCCGCAGGCGAGCACGACGATGTCGGCGTCCAGCCGGTACCCGTCGGCGAGCTCGACCCCGGTGACCCGGCGCTGCCCGTGGCCGGGCTCGGCGGATCGGCGCGGCGCCGCTGCCGGGGGCGCTGCCCCCGGACCCCCGCTCCTCAAACGCCGGAGGGGCTTGATGTGGCGGCCGCCGGGCCCGTTCAGCCCCTCCGGCGGCAGCGGCGCCGCAGATGTGGTCAGGCCGCGGACCCGGCATTCCGTGTGGATCTCGACGCCGAGCGCGGTCAGGTGCGCATGCAGCAGGCCGGAGGCCTCGGCGTCCAGTTGCCGCTCCATCAGGCGCTCCGCCTGCTGGGCCAGCACCACCTGTGCGCCCCGGGCGGCGAGCGCCCGGGCCGCCGAGACGCCCAGCAGGCCGCCGCCGATCACCACCACCCGCACCCCTGGGCGTACGGCCGCCGAGAGCGCCAGGCAGTCGTCCATCGTGCGGAACGCGTGGACCCCGTCCGGGAGGTCCCGCCCTTCCGGCTCGAACAGCCCGCGCAGCGGCGGGAGCACCGCGTTCGAGCCGGTGGCCAGCACCAGCGTGTCGTACCGCGCCACCGTGCCGTCGTCGCAGTGCACGGCCTGCTCCGCGCGGTCGACGCGGACCGCCCGGACCGCCCGCCGCAGCGCCGGCCCGGCCGCCGGGAGGGCGATCACCTCCGGCGCGTACCGGCCCGCGAGGACCTCGGCGAGCAGCACCCGGTTGTACGGCACGTGGGACTCCTCGCCGAGGACGGTCACCGCCGCGGCCGGGCCCAGCCGCTGTGCGAGCCGCAGGCCCGCGAGGCCACCGCCGATCACCACCACACGCTTTTCCGAGGTCATGCCATGAGCGTGCGGGTCCGCTGTTTCCCCGCCGCATCGCCTTTGTTACCCGGACGGAACGCCGACCTCAGCGCCCGGGTCAAGGGCCCGTGAGGCCTTGTGAAAGCTCAACCTTTGCGCAAGTTTCCGGGGATCGATGCCGTCTGCAGCCAACCGCTCCGTAGGGTCTGACCGTGCCCGACATATCAACGACCATGATCATCGTGCTGTGCGTGGCCGCGGCGGCGGCCGGCTGGATCGACGCGGTGGTGGGCGGCGGCGGTCTGCTGCTGCTGCCCGCACTCCTGCTCGGCCTGCCGAACGCCCACCCCGCCACCGTCCTCGGCACCAACAAGGCCGTGGCCATCGTCGGCACAGCCGGCGCCGCCGTGACGTACGTCCGCAAGGCCCCGGTGGACGTGAAGATCGCCGTCCGCATCGGCCTGGCCGCGCTCGCCGGCTCGATGGGCGGCGCCGCGCTCGCCGGCGGTATCAGCAAGGACGCGCTCCGTCCGCTGATCATGGTGGTGCTCGTGGTCGTCGCCGGATTCGTGCTCTTCAGGCCCGCCTTCGGCACCGCCCCCTCCACCTCGCCCGTCAGCAGGCAGCGGGTCCTGCTCGCCATCGGGCTCGCCGGCCTCGGCATCGGCTTCTACGACGGCCTCATCGGGCCCGGCACCGGCACCTTCCTGGTGCTCGCACTCACGGCGCTGCTCCACCTCGACCTGGTCACCGCCTCCGCTACCGCCAAGATCGTCAACTGCTGCACCAACGCCGGGGCGCTCGCCATGTTCGCCTACCAGGGCATGGTGCTGTGGCAGCTGGCGGCGCTGATGGCGGTGTTCAACCTGGCCGGCGGCATGATCGGCGCCGGCATGGCGCTCAAGAAGGGCAGCGGCTTCGTCCGCGGCGTCCTGCTGACGGTGGTGGGCGCGCTCGTGATCAAGCTCGGCTTCGAGCAGTGGGGCTGACCGCGCGGCGTCAGTACGTGCCGGTGAGGTGCGCGAAGACGACCACGTTGCCGCGGTAGCCCGTGCGCGGGGAGAAGCCGCCGCCGCAGGTGATCACCCGCAGCTCGGCGCGCGGTGAAGGCCCGTACACGCGGGTGTCGGGGAAGGCCTTGGCGTCGTACACCTCGACGGCGTGGACCGTGAACACGGCGGTACGGCCGTCCGCACGCGGGATCTCGATCGCGGCCCCCCGGCGCAGCGCGCCCAGGTGGTAGAAGACCCCCGGCCCGGCGGCGTCGTCCACGTGCCCGGCGATGACGGCGGTGCCGGTCGCGCCCGGGGTGGTGCCCTCGCGGTACCAGCCGGCCAGGTCGCGCCGGTCGGGCGGCGGCACTTCGAGGCTGCCGTCCCGCTCCAGGCCCAGCCCGGTCAGCGGTGCGTCGACCCGGATGGAGGGGATCCGGATCCGGCCGGGCGGGGAGCCGGGGAGCGGGGCGATGCCGGGTCCCACGGAGCCGGCCGCGGTCAGGGCCTCGGCGGGGGAGGGCAGCGGCGGCCCGACGGGCTCGCGGGAACCGCTGGTCACGAGCCAGATGCCGATGCAGGCGGCGAGCGCGACGAGTCCCCCGTGGCGGGCCGTCGGGGTGTGGAAGGCTCGCTTCCGGAAGCGTGCGCCCGATCCGGGGCGATCGCCCTTTGCTGGCCGGGGCCGCGGGTCGCGCACGGTCGAGGGCCAGGGCCGTGGGTCGCGCCCCGTCGTCGGCCAGGGCTGTGGGTCGCGCCCCCGGAAGCCACCGACATCGCCAGCCATGCGTCGTACCCCTCGGCTTCCGTTTCTTCCGTTTCTTCGTTTCCTTCGTTTCGGGGTGACTGGCCGTCGCCCGGCCCCGCGAACGGGGGGGACCTCGCGGGGCGGGCGACGGGGGACGGTACCGGTCGGACCGCGGCCGAAGCCGCGGTGGGCGTCCGTCAGCTCCGCGTGCCGCTCGCCCGGCGACGCAGGAGCCAGGTACCGCCGACGGCGGTCGCGGCCAGCACGGCCGCTCCCGCCGCGATCTTGGCGGGGTCGGCGGTGGTGGTCGTGCCACCGCCCACCCCGGTGTTGACGTGGCCTTGTGGGCCGCGCTCGGTGACCACCAGGTCGCCCGTGGCGAACTTGCCGTTCGCGCAGGTCGCGCCGATGCCGTAGGTGCCGGCGCGGGTGCCGTGGGCCACTTGGAACTGCCCCACGACCACTTCCTTGTGGGTGCCCGGGACTAGCTTGAACCGGCCGCCGCCGACCGTGGTGGCATCGCCCTCGGCGTGACTGCCGGGGCCGCAGGCGGTGGTGTTCACGGTGACGGTGGCGCCGCCGGCGGCGGACTTGGGCCACACCTCCAGCTTGGCGAAGTCACCGGGCGCGAAGGCCACCATGCCGAGGTCCGCGGCGGCGACCGCGCCGGCGACCGGCCCGGTGAACGCGGCGGCGATCAGCGCGGTCGCGGTCAGCGCGTGTGCGGTACGTCGGCGCATGGACACTCTCCCTGGAGACACGGGGTCGTGATTCCGAGGAAACCCGGCCCGCCCGCCGCCCGCCTGCTGATGTCCCGTCAGGTCTGCCTGCGCACGGTCCGCTTGCGGGCCGTTCTCGCAGGTCAAAGCCACCGGCGCGGCCATCCGTGCCGCCCGCGCCGTCCGGGTGACTCCCGCGCCCCAGCGGTGCGTACGGTGGTGGGGCGCAGGGAGGGCCGGGACGTCCGGCCCGGCAGGCGGACCGCTGCGCCCTGTCCGAGGGAGGGCCCCGTGACACCGGTCGAACGGCCACAAGATCCGACCGTTCCGCTCCCGTTCTTCGTCTACGGGACGCTGCGCCCGGGCGAGGTCAACCACGACCTGTTCCTGCGCGGCCGCACGGCCTCGGAGGAGCCCGCCACCCTCCCGGACGTGGCGCTCTACGACGGCCCCGGATACCCGTTCGCGGTCCACCGCCCCGGCTCGGCCGTCGTCGGGGAGCTGATCACGGCGGCGCCGGGCGCGTACGGGGACCTGCTGGCCGCGCTGGACCTGCTGGAGGAGTACGGGGGCCCGGGCCGCCCCGGGAACGTCTACGACCGGATCGCCCGGTGGGCCCTGCGCCCCGACGGCACCGCCGTGCGGGCCTGGGTCTATCTGGCGTCCCCGCTGCTCGCCCGTGACTTGCGGGAATCCGGGACCGAGATACCGGGTGGCGACTGGTTCAAGCGAGCGCGGATCTAGAGCCGTTGCCGGAGCCCGGAGCCCGGAGCCCGGAGCCCGGAGCTAGAGCCCCTCGGCGCCGCGGTTGCGCAGCCGCTGGCCGTACTGCTGGAGCACCCACAGCTCCTCCTGCACCGCGGCCAGCTGCTCCGGCGGGGCCTGCGGGCCCAGCCGGGACAGCGTGCCCTGGATCTCGTGGACCCGGCGGTCGACGGCGCGCAGCCGCACCTGGACCAGCTGGACACCGGCGTAGATCTCGTCCACCGTCTTCGCGTGGATGGCCTCGACCGCCAGCTCCGTGACGAGCGCGCGCACGGTGTCGTTCGGGGCCGCCTCGCGGACCCGGGCCAGGTAGTCCTCGGCGGCGAGCGAGGCGCCGCCCGCGTCCAGGATCGCCTGGCGCACGGCCGCGTAGGGCGGGGCGGTGAACTCGTCCATCCCGTACGCGTCGAAGGCGGGGGAGACCAGGGCCGGTCGCTGGAGGGCCAGCTTCAGCAGCTCGCGCTCGGTGCGGTGGGCGGGGCTGCGCAGATTCAGCGCGGGGCCGCCGGCGGGCTGGGGCGCGGGCGCGGAGGTGGCCTCGTACGACTGGCGGCCCCGCTGCTGCGGCCCGCCCGGCTGCCCGCCCGGCTGGCCGCCGCGCTCCCGTGCCCAGCGCGCCAGTTGCGCGACCCGCTTGACCACGAACTGCTCGTCGCGAATGCCCAGCATTCCCGCCAGCTGGACCGCCGACTCGTGCTGGATCGCGATGTTCTTGATGTGGGCGACGACCGGAGCCGCCTCGTCCAGGGCGGCCGCGCGGCCCGCCGGGTTCTCCAGGTTGTGCCGGGCGACGATGTGCCGCAGGGCGAACTCGAAGAGCGGAGTGCGGGATTCCACCAGTGAGGCCACCGCCGCGTCCCCCTGCGCGAGGCGCAGGTCGCACGGGTCCATCCCGCCCGGGGTGATCGCGATCGAGGTCTCGGCCGCGAACTTCTGGTCGTCCTCGAAGGCCCGCAGCGCCGCCTTCTGGCCCGCCGCGTCTCCGTCGAAGGTGAAGATCACCTCGGCGGTGGCGTTGTCCATCAGCAGCCGGCGCAGGATCTTGATGTGGTCCCCGCCGAAGGCCGTGCCGCAGGTCGCGATCGCGGTGGTGACTCCGGCCATGTGGCAGGCCATCACGTCCGTGTAGCCCTCGACCACCACGGCGCGCGAGGTCTTCGCGATCTCCTTCTTCGCCAGGTCGATGCCGTACAGCACCTGGGACTTCTTGTAGATCGCCGTCTCCGGCGTGTTCAGGTACTTCGGGCCGTTGTCGTCGTCGCGCAGCTTGCGCGCGCCGAAGCCGACCACCTCGCCGCTGATGTCGCGGATCGGCCACATCAGCCGGCCGCGGAAGCGGTCGATCGGCTTCCCGCTGCGGCTGTCCTGGGCGAGTCCGGAGGTGATCAGCTCCTTGTCGCTGAAGCCCTTGCCGCGCAGGAAGCGGGTCAGGTGGTCCCAGCCGGCCGGGCTGTAGCCCACGCTGAAGTGCGCGGCCGCGGCCTGGTCGAAGCCGCGCGCGGCCAGGAACTTGCGGCCGATCTCCGCCTCGGGGCTGTCCAGCTGGTCCACGTAGAACTGGGCGGCGGCCTTGTGCGCCTCGACCAGCCGGATGCGCTCACCGCGGCCGCTGGTGCCCGCGGTGTAGCCGCCCTCCTCGTACCGCAGGGTGATGCCGGCCAGGCCGGCCAGCCGCTCGACCGCCTCCGAGAAGGAGAGGTGGTCGATCTTCATGACGAAGTCGAGGGTGTCCCCGCCCGCCTGGCAGCCGAAGCAGTGGTAGAGCCCCTTGCTGGGGCTGACCTGGAAGGAAGGGGACTTCTCGTCATGGAAGGGGCAGAGGCCCTTGAGGTTGCCGCCGCCCGCGTTGCGCAGTTGGAGGTAGTCGGAGACCACGGCGTCGATCGGGACCGCGTCCCGTACCGCCTTCACGTCGTCGTCGTTGATCCGTCCTGCCACCCGTGAAGTCTACGGCCGGGCGCCGACAAACCCGTCAGGCCCCCTCTGTCGTGATCAAGGAGGTGAGCGGAACCGACGGGTCCGCCAGTGCCTCGCGGTCCACCGGCGCCTTTGACCTGATCAGGGCCTGGATGTGCTCGGTGACGTCCCACACATTCACGTTCATCCCGGCCAGCACCCGCCCCTGCGAGAGCCAGAAGGCGATGAACTCGCGCTTGCCCGCGTCCCCGCGGATCAGCACCTGGTCGTAGCCGCCGGGCGGGGCGTACCCCGAGTACTCCAGGCCCACGTCGTACTGGTCCGAGAAGAAGTACGGCACCCGGTCGTAGCTGACCTCCTGCCCCAGCATCGCCCGCGCGGCGGCCGGGCCGCCGTTCAGCGCGTTGGCCCAGTGCTCGACCCGCAGCCGGGTCCCGAGCACCGGGTGGTGGGCGGCGGCCACGTCGCCGACCGCGTAGATGTCCGGGTCGGAGGTGCGCAGCGACGCGTCCACGGCGATCCCGCCGCCGTGCTGCCGGTCGACCAGGGCCAGCCCGGAGGTCTCGGCGAGCGCGGTCCGCGGCGCGGCCCCGATCGCGGCGAGCACCGCGTGCGCCGGGAGCTCCTCCCCGTCGTCCGTACGGGCGGCCAGCACCATGCCGTCGTGGCCCACGATCTCGGTCAGCCGCGCCCCGAAGTGGAACCGCACCCCGTGATCGGCGTGCAGGTCCCCGAAGAGCCGGCCGATCTCCGGGCCGAGCACCGCGTGCAGCGGCGTGGGCTCCGGCTCGACCACGGTGACCTCGGCGCCGTACTCGCGGGCCGCCGCGGCGACCTCCAGGCCGATCCACCCGGCGCCCGCGATGAGCAGGTGGCCGTTGTCCCGGCCGAGTCCGGTCAGCACCCCCTTCAGCCGCTCGGCGTGGGCGAGCCGCCGCAGGTGGTGCACCCCGGCCAGGCCGGTGCCGGGGATGTCCAGGCGGCGCGGCTCGGCGCCGGTGGCCAGCAGCAGCTTGTCGTAGTGCAGGGCGGTGCCGTCGACGAGGACCACCTTCTTGGCGTCCCGGTCGATATGGACCGCCGGCTGGCCGAGGTGCAGCTCGACGTCGGAGGCCGCGTACCAGGACGGCTCGTGCACGAAGACGCTCTCGCGCTCCTCCTTGCCCGTCAGGTACCCCTTGGACAGCGGGGGCCGTTCGTAAGGATGGTCGCGCTCGTCGCCGACCAGGATCACCCGCCCCGTGAACCCCTCGGACCTCAGCGTTTCGGCCGCCTTTGCCCCGGCCAGCCCCGCGCCGACGATGACGAATGTCCGGTGTGCGTCGACCACCTGATGCCTCCTCATAACCTCTCCGCCACATGCGACCACATGCGAGCGTCCCGCACTGAGCCTGCCGCGTGAAGGGGGAGTGGCTCGATCAACTCACCCTTCGGCGCGTCGGGTGCGCCGGGTGAGACGTGCGTGCAGGGAACGGGCGGATGCGTCGGTGAGGCACGCGATCTGGTCGATGACCGCCCGTTTCCTGGCCTTGTCGTCCGGAGCCGCGTCGAAGATCGCCCGGAACTGCGGGTCCAGGCCCTCGGGGGCGCGGGCGCTGAGCGCCTCCGCGAGTTCGGCCAGGACGATGCGCTGGTCGGCGCGGATCCGCTCCTGCTCGTCGCGCTGCATGACGTACAGGTCGGCGACCGCCTTGAGCACGGCGCACTCGTTGCGCGCCTCGCGCGGGACCACCAGTTCGGCGCCGTACCGCGTGAGGCGGCCGGAGCCGTGGGCCTCACGGGTGGCGCCCTCGGCCGCCAGGCAGAAACGGCCGATCAGCTGGCTCGTGGCGTCCTTCAGACGGGCCTGGGCGACCGCCGAACCGTCGTACCCGTGCGGCCACCACTCCTGCTCCATCAGCCGGTCGAGGGCGGCCCGCAGTTCCTCGGGCGCGGTGTCGGCGGGGACGTACCGGCCGATGGCGACGCGCCAGATGGCCGTCCGCTCGGGCTCGGCGAAGAGGAGGTTGGGGTCGAGGTGGCCGGCGTGCAGGCCGTCCTCGAAGTCGTGGACGGAGTACGCGACGTCGTCCGCCCAGTCCATGACCTGGGCCTCGAAGCACTTGCGGTCCGCGGGCGCCCCCCGGCGCAGCCATGCGAAGACCGGCAGGTCGTCCTCGTACGCGCCGAACTTCACCGAGCCGGGGTCGGTGGGGTGCTCTCCGCGGGCCCACGGGTACTTGGTGGCGGCGTCCAGGCAGGCCCGGGTGAGGTTGAGGCCGACGCTGACGAGTTCGCCGCTCGCCGGGTCGGGCACGAACCGCTTGGGCTCCAGGCGGGTCAGCAGGCGCAGCGACTGAGCGTTGCCCTCGAAGCCCCCGCAGTCCTTGGCGAACTCGTTGAGCGCCTCCTCGCCGTTGTGGCCGAAGGGCGGGTGGCCCATGTCGTGGGAGAGGCAGGCGGCTTCGACCAGGTCGGGGTCGCAGCCGAGGGCCGCGCCGAGCTCCCGGCCGACCTGGGCGCACTCCAGGGAGTGGGTGAGGCGGGTACGGGGACTCGCGTCCCAGTCGTACGAGCGCGAGCCGGGGGTGACGACCTGGGTCTTCCCGGCGAGCCGGCGCAGCGCGGCGGAGTGGAGCACACGGGCGCGATCGCGCTGGAAGGCGGTCCGGCCGGGCCGTTTGTCGGGTTCGGCGGCCCAGCGCTCGGTGTCGGCCGGGCCGTACAGGTCGTCTGCGAGGACGTACGCGGTGCCTTCCATGGAGAGACGGTAACCGGAACAACTGACAAACCGGGATCAGGCGGAGACGAGTTCCGGCCGAAGGGGGCCGTGGGACCGGGCGCGGGCCTGGTCGTAGCGGTGCAGCAGCAGGCGGGCCAGGGCCGGGTGGTCGCCCAGCGGGGCGGCGGCGAGGGCCGGCGCGGCCGCGGCGGTCTGGGCGGCGAAGCGGCCGGGAGCGGCGAAGTACGAGGCCACGGCTATCCGGTGGTGGCCGCGCGCGGCCAGGGCCCGGACCGCCTCGGGGGCGCCGGGCGCGGCGGCGGAGGCGTAGGCCGGGACCACCGGGACCCCGCCGAGACGTTCGGTGAGCAGGTCGGCCGTGCGCCGGGTGTCGGTCGCCGAGTCGGGGTCGCGGGAACCGGCGGCAGCGAGCACGACGGCCGTGCCGGCGGTCCAGCCGGCCTCCAGGAGCCTTTCGTACAGGGCCTCGACCAGCAGTGGGTGCGGGCCCAGCGGGGCGGCGACGCGGGTGCGCAGATGGGCGGCCCGGGCGGCGGCCGCGGGGAGATCGTGCTTGACGTGGTAGCCCCGGCCGAGCAGCAGCGGGACGAGTACCGCCGCACCGCGGAGCTCCTGGAGGACGGCGTCGAGCGGCGGCTCGTTCAGCTCGATGTGGCCGAGCCGGACGTCGAGCCGGGGACGGAGCTCGCGGACCCGTTCCAGGAGGGCGAGGGCGGTGTGCAGGGCGCGCGGGTCACGGCTGCCGTGGGCCACGGCGACGAGTGTGGGCTGCATGGGCGGACTCCGGGTCGGCGCAGGCCGCTGAGCTGCGTGCCCAGCTGGAGGGTGATGCGGCCGAGCAGCTCGGCCGTGCTGTCGAAGGGGAGGGCGGGGGACTCGGGAGGGTGCACCGGCTCCGTCATGGACCGATCCTGCGCGCTGGACGTTGCCGGGGCGTTGCGCCGGGGTGACGGGTGTTTTCCGGTTGCTCACTCGCTCATTCGTACGAGTGAAAGAAGGGGAGGGGGGAACTGCGGGGCCGTACCGGTTCGTCAGTCCGTGCGAACGACGTGTGGGCGCAAGGGGTGGGGATCGGTCATGAAGGTGAACATGAAGATGCACATGAAGAAGAGGGCGCAGGGCTGGACGCGGTCGGTGGCGGGGTGGCGGCCGAGGCTGCCGGGGGGCGTGCGCGTGCGGGGCCGGTGGGGCTTGCGGGGCCTGCGGCGCTTGCGAGGCGTGAGGGCGCGGCGGCTGGCGGTGCAGGCCGTCATGGTGGGCTGCGTGCTGGCGCTGCTGCCCGCGGCGTGGACGCATGCGGTGGCCTCCGACCGGCTGCGGACCACGGCCGACGCGCCCGCCGCGGAGGTGGCCGTGGTGTTCGGGGCGGGCCTGTGGCGGGGACGGCCCACCCCCTATCTGGCCGACCGGCTCGACGCCGCCGCCGAGCTGTACCGCACCGGCAAGGTCAAGGTCGTGCTGGTCACCGGGGACAACAGCCGCGCGGAGTACGACGAACCCGACGCGATGCGCACGTACCTCACCGAGCAAGGGGTGCCGGACGGGCGGATCGTCAGCGATTACGCCGGCTTCGACACCTGGGACTCCTGCGTACGGGCCAAGGAGATCTTCGGCGTCGAGCGGGCCGTGCTGGTCACCCAGGGGTTCCACATACGCCGGGCCGTCGCCCTGTGCCAGGCGGCCGGCCTCGACTCGTACGGCGTCGGGGTGGCCGACGTGCACGATGCCACCTGGTACTACGGCGAGACCCGCGAGGTCTTCGCGGCCGGCAAGGCGGCGCTGGACGCGGCCCTCAAGCCCGCTCCGCGCTTCCTCGGACCGAAGGAGCAAGGGGTGTCGCGGGCCCTGGCCACTCTGGCAGACTGACGCGGCCCCGGCTATACCGATCAGTCATATGCCGGCCGGTCCGTACGAGCATCAGGGGTGAAACCGTGGCGGTTGTGGATCTCAGCGGCAAGGTCGTCGTCATTACCGGTGGAGCCCGCGGGCTGGGCGCCGCGGCGGCGCGGGCCGTCGTGGACGGCGGCGGCAAGGTGCTGATCACCGATGTGCTGGAGGCCGAAGGCGCCGAGACGGCCGCGAAGCTCGGCGGCGCGGCGCGCTTCCTCAGGCACGACGTGACCAGCGAGGCCGACTGGCGGACGGCGCTGGAGTACGCGGTGGCCGAGTTCGGCCGCGTGGACGGCCTGGTGAACAACGCCGGCATAGCCGCCGGCCAGTTCCTGGAGCACGAGAGCGTCGAGCACTTCCGCCAGGTCGTCGAGATCAACCTGGTCGGCGTGTTCATCGGCATCAAGACCGCGATCCCGCTGCTCCGGGCGAACGGCGGCGGATCCATCGTCAACATCTCCTCCGCCGCCGGCCTGACCGGCCTCGCGCTCACCGCCGGGTACGGCGCCTCCAAGTGGGGCGTGCGCGGCCTGTCGAAGATCGGCGCGGTCGAGCTGGCCGAGGCGAGGATCCGCGTCAACTCGGTCCACCCCGGCATGACGCTGACCCCGATGACCGCCCCGATCGGCATCCAGGCGGGCGAGGGCAATTACCCCGGCGCCCCGATGGGCCGTGTCGGCGTCCCCGAGGAGATCGCCGCCGCGATCGCCTTCCTGCTCTCGGACGCCGCCGGGTACATGACGGGCGCCGAGCTCGCGGTCGACGGCGGCTGGACGGCGGGCCTCACGGCGAAGCACCTCACCGGCCAGTGACCGACCGAGCCCCGCCGGCGTTCGAGGCGGGGGGTCTGGGGCGGAGCCCCGGATCGTGTACGTCGAGATCCTCGACCGCCCTGCGATGCGCCGGGCCTCACAGGCTCCGCCGGGCGGCGCTGAGGCGGAGCAGCCCGACTTGTAACGCGAGGTGGCGGCCCGCGTAACACCGCCGTCGCAGGCTGGGCCGTATGCACACCCCGGAAGCAGCCGCCACCGCCACGCACTGCCCGTACTGCGCACTGCAGTGCGGCATGAACCTCCGCCCCGAACCGGGCGGAGAAGGCGTGACGGTGGAGGAGCGGGCGGACTTCCCCGTCAACCGGGGCGCGCTGTGCGGCAAGGGCCGCACCGCGCCCGCCGTGCTCTCCTCCCGGGTGCGCCTGACCGGACCGCTCGTCCGCACCCACGCCGGGCAGCTCGAACCGGCCACCTGGGAGGAGGCCCTCGACGCCGTGGCCGCGGGCCTCGCCCGCACGGGCCGCGCGTACGGACCGGACGCCGTCGGGGTCTTCGGCGGCGGCGGGCTCACCAACGAGAAGGCGTACGCGCTCGGCAAGTTCGCCCGCGTCGCCCTGCGCACCTCGCAGATCGACTACAACGGCCGCTTCTGCATGTCCTCGGCCGCCGCCGCCCACCAGCGGGCTTTCGGGCTCGACCGGGGCCTGCCCTTCCCCCTGGAGGACATCCCGCGCACCGGCTGCGTGATCCTCGTCGGCTCGAACCTGGCCGAGACCATGCCGCCGGCCCTGCGCTACCTCACCGAGCTCAAAGCCAACGGCGGCACCCTGATCGTCATCGACCCGCGCCGCACGCGCACCGCCGAGCAGGCCGACCTGCACCTGGCCCCGCGCCCGGGCACCGACCTCGCACTCGCCCTCGGCCTGCTGCACCTCGTGGTCGCGCAGGGCCGTACCGACGAGGAGTTCATCGCCGCCCGCACCACGGGCTGGGAGGAGGCCCGGGCGGCCGCGATGGCCCACTGGCCGGAGCTGGTGGAGCGCATCACCGGCGTGCCGGTCCCCGCGCTCCGCGAGGCGGTGGCGATGTTCTGCGCCCCCGAATCCGCCATGGTCCTCACCGCCCGGGGCCCGGAGCAGCAGTCCAAGGGCACCGACACCGTCGGCGCCTGGATCAACCTGTGCCTGGCCACCGGCCGGGCCGGCCGCCCGCTCTCCGGCTACGGCTGCCTCACCGGGCAGGGCAACGGCCAGGGCGGCCGCGAGCACGGCCAGAAGGCCGACCAGCTCCCCGGTTACCGCAAGCTGACCGACCCCGCGGCCCGCGCGCACGTGGCGGAAGTCTGGGGCATCGACCCGTCCGACCTCCCCGGCCCGGGCCGCAGCGCCTACGAACTCCTCGACGCCCTCGGCACGGACGTCCGGGCCCTGCTCCTCATGGGCTCCAACCCGGTGGTCTCCGCCCCCCGCGCCGCCCACATCGAGGACCGCATCCGCTCCCTGGACTTCCTCGCGGTCGCCGACGTCGTCCTCTCCGAGACGGCGGCCCTGGCGGACGTGGTCCTCCCCGTTACCCAATGGGCGGAGGAGACCGGCACCACCACCAACCTGGAGGGCCGCGTCCTGCTCCGGCGCCGGGCGCTGACCCCGCCCGCGGGGGTCCGTACCGACCTGGACGTCCTCCACGGAATCGCCGCCCGCCTGGGCATCGAAAAGGGCTTCCCGACCTCGCCGGAGGAGGTCTTCGAGGAACTGCGCCGCGCCTCGGCCGGCGGCCCGGCGGACTACTCGGGCATCACCTACGCCCGCATCGAAGCCGAACAGGGCGTCTTCTGGCCCTGCCCCGAGGGCTCCCCGGGGACCGAGCGCCTCTTCCTGGACCGCTTCGCCACCGACGACGGCCGGGCCCGCTTCGTCCCCGTCTCCCACCGCGACGCCGCCGAGGTCCCCGACGCGGACTACCCGATCCTGCTCACCACCGGCCGCGTGGTCGCCCAGTACCAGTCCGGCGCCCAGACCCGCCGCGTGGACGAGCTCAACGCGGCCGCCCCCGGCCCCTTCGTGGAACTCCACCCCCGACTCGCCGCCCGCATCGGCGCGGTCGACGGCAGCCCGCTGGCGGTGACCTCCCGCCGCGGCCGCGCGGTGGCCCCGGCCCGCATCACGGACACCATCCGCGCGGACACGGTCTTCATGCCCTTCCACTGGCCGGGCGAGGGCCGCGCCAACACCCTGACCAACCCGGCACTCGACCCGGTCTCCCGCATGCCGGAATTCAAGGTCTGCGCGGTCCGCGTCGAGCCGGCCTGAGGGCCCTGACGCCCAGGGGGTGTCTGCGCTACGGGGTGCTACGTGGCGTCCCGCCCGGCGAACGTGGGTGCCAGTGCGGCCAGCAGCCGCTTGGCGTAGGACTCGGCGGAGCCGGTGATGCCGGGGTACTCCCTCCGGAAGTCCTCCCACTCCGCCCACTTGACGTCGGCGAACGCCTCCAGCGGCACCGGCGTGTCCGGTGAGGCCGCAGGCGGGAACCACTCGCCGGACTCGTGGAACACCGTGTGCACCAGCTCGTACGGCACCGCGCAGCGCTCGGCGAGCAGGACAGCGTCGTAGAGGTCCTTGCCGTGCGGGTACATGTCGGTGGCGAGCCAGACCAGCTTCCAGGCCAGGGAGAGTTCGGGCGTGGCCGCTCGGAGGCGGACCCCGGCGACGTCGGCCGGCTCAGGGGGCGCGGGAAGCCGCTCGTTGAAGACGAAGTCGAGCTGGACCTGGCCCCCGGGAAGACCCGGCGCGGACCAGGGCAGGACCAGCCGGCGGCCGGGGACGCGCTCGTAGGTCCAGATGTCCTCGCAGACCGCCCCCTGCGCCGAGATCACCAGTTCGCCCAGCTCGGCGGCCGCCTGCTCGGCCGCCTCGGCGACGGCCTTGAGCATGTGGTCCGTTCGCGGCTCCGCGATGTCCCAGTCCTGTGGGACGACCACGAAGTCCAGGTCGTGCGGTTCCCGCGCCCGCGCCCCGAACCAGCCGGCCATGAGCATGCTGCCGCGCAGCACCAGCGAGTCGGCCCAGCCCGAACGGGCGACGCCCCGCGCGACCGCGTCGAGCGCCGTCCGGCGGGCGGCCTGCCAGGCGGGCCGCAGCTCGGGGTCGACCGCCGAGTCGGCGATCCGGTAGCCGTACGCGAAGTGTTTGAGCGCGGGGTCGAAGACCCGGTCCCCGGTGGAAGCCGGGCCCACCCCGGCCGTGGAGGTGCGCGGCAGCTCCTGCTGGCGCCGCCTCCAGTCGCTCTTCGCCGCGTCCGCCGCGTCCGCCGCGTTCGTCCCGCTCATCGTGACATCCCCTCCTCGATCCACCCGTCGTCCACCGACAGGTCGCTGTCGTACAGCACGAACTCCCGCTCCTGCGAGCGGATTTCGTAGCCGGCCGAGCCGAGCACGGCGACCAGCGCGTCGCAGGCGGCCCCCGCCCCCGCCCCCGCCGCCGTGCCGCGCCACCGCTGGGTGACGAACCGCTCGTGCGCGCCCCCGGCGAGGACCCGGCGGGCGTTCCACGACAGGTGGGCCCCGTGCGGGACCACCAGGGACTCCAGCGCCGCTCGGTCGAAGTCCGCCGGCAGCAGCAGCTTCAGGTGGTGCTCGAAGTAGCCGCCGCCCGGGCCGGGGCGGTCCGTGGTCCAGGGGACCGTCTCCACCTTGACCCGGACCGGGTCGAAGCCGGCGGCCCGCAGTTTCGGCACCAGGCTCTCGTGGCTCGTGCGGTCCCGCAGGGTCAGCATCGGCTGGGAGGTCATCCGGCCCCGGGCCAGGACGATGTGGGTCACCTTCAGCCCCCGCGACCCGGCCCACGCCTCCAGCCGGGCCAGGGCCGCCGGCTCCGCGCAGCGCACCGTCACGTGGGTCTCGTACTCGTCGGACATGAAGGTGATCTTCTCGGACTTGCGTCCGATCCGCATCGGGGTTCTCGCCGGGGGGTAACCATCCGGTCACGCACCGGACTCAGAAAGTGCTCGCACGCCCCTCGTGGGCGCGATGTGTCGTACCCCACACTGAGGTGCGGTGCCCCCGTCCTCGGAGCCCTGGAGGTCGCCCCCGTGCAGACCCGGACCCTGACCGTCAACGTGAGCGAGTCCTCGGAGGCCAAGGCCGTGGACGAAGAGCCCGAGGTACTGGAGCTGATCGAGCCGGTGCCCGCGCAGCGCAGGCGAAGCAGCAGCGACAGCGGAGGCGGAGCGGGTCCTTCCGCAGATCTGTTCCGGCAGTACCTGCGCGAGATAGGAAGGATCCCGCTGCTCACCGCCGCCGAGGAGGTGGACCTCGCCCGGCGCGTCGAAGCCGGCCTGTTCGCCGAGGAGAAGCTCGGCACCACCCCCGACCTCGACTCCCAGCTCGCCCTCGATCTCGACAAGCTCGTCGTCATGGGGCGGATGGCCAAACGCCGTCTCATCGAGTCGAACCTGCGGCTCGTCGTCTCCGTCGCGAAGCGGTACGTGGGCCGTGGGCTCACGATGCTCGACCTCGTGCAGGAAGGGAACCTCGGGCTGATCCGGGCCGTTGAGAAGTTCGACTACGCCCGCGGGTACAAGTTCTCCACCTACGCCACCTGGTGGATCCGGCAGGCGATGTCCCGGGCCCTCGCCGACCAGGCCCGGACCATCCGCGTGCCCGTCCACGTGGTCGAACTGATCAACCGCGTGGTCCGCGTCCAGCGCCGCATGCTCCAGGAGCGCGGCTACGAGCCCACCGCCGAAGAGGTGGCCGTCCACCTGGAGTTGACCCCCGAGCGGGTCCTGGAGGTGCTCCGCCTCGCCCAGGAGCCGGTCTCCCTGCACGCCCCGGTCGGCGAGGAGGACGACGTCGCGCTCGGCGACCTCATCGAGGACGGGGACGCCGCCTCGCCCGTGGAGTCGGCCGCCTTCTTCCTGCTGCGCGAACACCTGGAAGCCGTCCTGTCGACCCTCGGGGAACGCGAGCGCAAGGTCGTGCAGCTGCGGTACGGGCTCGCCGACGGCCGCCCGCGCACCCTGGAGGAGATCGGCCGGATCTTCGGCGTGACGCGCGAGCGGATCCGCCAGATCGAGTCCAAGACCCTCAACAAGCTGCGCGACCACGCCTTCGCCGACCAGCTGCGCGGATACCTCGACTAGCGGCCCCGAGAGAGAAGAAGACCCGAGGAGAGAAGAAGTGAGGCGAGCACGCCCGGCGGGCGTCGTCATGACCGCCGTCCTGGCCTTGGCCCTGACCCTGGCAGGCTGCCAGAAACCGGTCGAGGACCCCGCCCCCAAGGACCGGGCCCCCTCCGCCCGCCCCGGCGGCTCGGCGAAACCCACCCAGAAGTCCTCCCCGGGCAAGACGCCCGGCCCCAAGAGCCCGAGCCCCAAGGACACCGGCCCCTCGCCGCGGCCCACGACCCCGGCACCGTGGGTCCCGAAGGGGCCGGCCACGCTCACCGGATGCGGCACCTTCGACTCGGGCTCGCCGTGCACCTTCCGCGGCGCCAACTTCAAACCGGGCGAGCGGATCGAGCTCACCTGGGAATACGGGACCACCCCGCACTACTTCGAGGCCGACAAGGACGGGAATTTCAGCGGGGGGTCCATCTACACCCCGCGTTCCGGCACCTACACCTGGACGGCCCGCGGCACGGACTCCGGCCGGAAGGCCACCGTCCGGGTCGAGGTGAAACCCGGGTTCTACTCGTGACGTGCGGCGGGGGCGCGGCCCGGCACCACCGGACCCGCCCCCGCCCCCCGCCCCGTCACGACCTAGTGCTGTGACCGGAAAGGTTCACCGGGTCACGGCGCCCGGCACGGCGCCTCGCCGCGTTGTCGGACCGCGCAAGTACGTCCAGTACGAGCCGCGGTCCTCCGCCTTGCGATGCACCGCACCGGACGCCGCGACCCGGCAAACCTTTCCGGCCACAGCACTAGTCCACCTCGGCGACCGCCTGCGCGAACTGCGCCGCGTACAGCCGCGCGTACGCGCCGCCCGACGCCAGCAGCCCCTCGTGCGTGCCCTGCTCCACGATCGAGCCGCTCTCCATCACCAGGATCACGTCCGCGTCGCGGATCGTCGACAGCCGGTGCGCGATCACGAAGGACGTACGGCCGTGCGCGAGCCGCGCCATCGCCTTCTGGATCAGCACCTCCGTACGGGTGTCCACCGAGCTCGTCGCCTCGTCGAGCACCAGGATCACCGGGTCCGACAGGAACGCCCGGGCGATGGTGATCAGCTGCTTCTCACCCGCGCTGACGCCCGCTCCCTCGTCGTCCAGGACGGTGTCGTAGCCGTCCGGCAGGGTGCGGATGAAGCGGTCCGCGTGCGCGGCCCGCGCCGCCTCCTCGATCTCGGCGCGCGTGACCTCGCGCGAAGCACCGTAGGCGATGTTCTCGGCGATGGTGCCGCCGAACAGCCAGGTGTCCTGGAGCACCATGCCGATGTCGCCGCGCAGTTCCTCGCGCGTCATCTTCGCGATGTCCACCCCGTCGAGGGCGATCTCCCCGCCCGTGACCTCGTAGAACCGCATCAGCAGGTTCACCAGCGTCGTCTTGCCGGCGCCCGTCGGGCCGACGATGGCGACCGTGTGGCCCGGCTCGACCGTCAGCGAGAGGTTCTCGATCAGCGGCTTGTCCGGCTCGTAGCGGAAGGCCACCTTGTCGAAGGTGACCTGGCCGCGCAGCTCCTGCGGACGCTCCGGGACCTCGGCGTCCTGCTCCTGCTCCGCCGCGTCCAGCAGCTCGTAGACCCGCTCCGCCGAGGCGACGCCGGACTGCACGAGGTTCGCCATCGACGCGACCTGCGTCAGCGGCATCGAGAACTGCCGCGAGTACTGGATGAAGGCCTGCACGTCGCCGATCGACAGGGTGCCGGAGGCGACCCGGAGCCCGCCGACGACGGCGATCAGCACGTAGTTGATGTTCGAGATGAAGAACATCACCGGCTGCATGATGCCGCTGACCAGCTGCGCCTTGAAGGAGGCCCGGTACAGCGCCTCGTTCTGCTCGGCGAAGACCGCAGCGGACTCCTTCTGCCGCCCGAAGACCTTGACCAGGTTGTGCCCCGAGTACATCTCCTCGATGTGGGCGTTGAGGGCGCCGGTCGTCTTCCACTGCGCCACGAACTGCGGCTGCGACTTCTTGCCGATCTTCGCCGCGACGAAGACCGAGACCGGTACGGTCACCAGCGCGACCAGCGCCAGCAGCGGCGAGATCCAGAACATCATCGCGAGCACGCCGAAGATGGTCAGCAGCGAGTTCAGCAGCTGCCCCATCGTCTGCTGGAGCGTCTGGCCGATGTTGTCGATGTCGTTGGTGGCCCGGCTCAGCACCTCGCCGCGCTTCTGCTGGTCGAAGTACGACAGCGGCAGCCGCGACAGCTTCGCCTGGAGCTCCTCGCGCATCCGGTAGACGGTGCCGTTCATCACGTGGTTCGACAGCCGGGTCGCGACCAGCATCAGCAGGCCGGCCAGGGTGAACACCACCAGCGCCCACAGGGCCACGACCCCGACGGCGCCGAAGTCGATGCCCTTGCCCGGGGTGAAGTCGGTCCCGGAGAGCATGTCCGCCATGCCGTCCTGGCCCCTGGAGCGCATGGCGTCCAGCGCCTGCTGCTTGGTCGTCCCGGCCGGCAGCTCCCGGCCCACGATCCCGGCGAAGACCAGGTCGGTGGCCTCGCCGAGGATCTTGGGGCCCACCACCGCGCAGCCGACGCTGCCGACGACGGCCGCGACCATGCCCCACAGCTTGGCCCGGTCCTGGGCGAGCTGGCCCAGCAGCCGCTTGCCCGAGCCCTTGAAATCCAGGGACCGCTGGGCCGGCCCCGTCATCATCCGTCCTCCGGGCCCGCTCATGCGGCCTCCGCCTCCGTCAGCTGGGAGAGCACGATCTCCCGGTAGGTCTCATTGCCGGCCATCAGCTCGTGATGGCGCCCCTCGCCCACGACCTGGCCCCCGTCGAGCACGATGATCCGGTCGGCGTCGCGGATCGTGGAGACCCGCTGGGCGACGATGACCACGGTCGCGTCCTCGGTCTCACGGGCGAGCGCCGCGCGCAGCGCCGCGTCCGTCGCGTAGTCCAGGGCCGAGAAGGAGTCGTCGAAGAGGTAGATCTCCGGGCGCTGCACGAGGGTGCGGGCGATGGCCAGGCGTTGGCGCTGGCCGCCGGAGAGATTGGTTCCGCCCTGGGTGACGGGGGCCTGGAGGCCGCCCTCCAGCGCGGACACGAAGTCCTTGGCCTGCGCCACCTCCAGGGCCTGCCACAGCTCTTCGTCGCTCGCGTCCGGGCGCCCGTAGCGCAGGTTGGAGGCGATGGTTCCGGAGAACAGGTACGGCTTCTGCGGAACCATGCCGACCGTCCTGGCCAGCAGCTCCGGGTCCAGTCCGCGTACGTCCTCGCCGTCGACCAGTACCTCGCCGCCGGTCGCGTCGAACAGCCGCGGGACCAGGCCCAGCAGCGTGGACTTGCCGCTGCCGGTGGAGCCGATGACCGCCGTGGTCTCGCCGGGGCGGGCCACCAGGTCCACCCCGCGCAGGACCGGGGCCTCGGCGCCCGGGTAGCGGAAGTCGGCGCCGCGCAGTTCGAGGCGGCCGCGGCGGGCGAGTTCCCGCACCGGGTCGGTGGGCGGGACCACGCTGGAGTGGGTGTCCAGGACCTCCTGGACGCGCTCCGCGCAGACCTCGGCGCGCGGCACCATCATGAACATGAAGGTGGCCATCATCACGGCCATGACGATCTGCATCAGGTAGGCGAGGAAGGCCGTCAGCTGGCCGATCTCCATGCCGCCGCTGTCGATGCGCATCGCACCGAACCAGATCACGGCGACGCTGGAGATGTTCACGACCAGGATGACCGTGGGGAACATGTACGCCAGGAGCTTGCCGGCGGCCAGCGAGACGCCGGTGAGGTCGGCGTTGGCTTCGCGGAAGCGGTCCTTCTCGTAGTCGTCGCGGACGAAGGCGCGGATCACCCGGTTGCCGGTGATCTGCTCGCGCAGCACCCGGTTCACGGTGTCCAGGCGCTCCTGCATCCGGCGGAACAGCGGCCGCGTCCTGAGGACGATGGCGCCGACCGAGAGCCCGAGCACGGGAACCACGGCGAGCAGCACTCCGGACAGCCGCACGTCGAGCGAGAGCGCCATGGCGATGCCGCCGACGCACATGATCGGCGCCGAGACCATCAGGGTGAAGGCCATCAGCACCAGCATCTGGACCTGCTGGACGTCGTTCGTCGTACGGGTGATCAGGGACGGGGCGCCGAACTGGCCGAGCTCCCGCGCGGAGAAGCTCTGCACGCGGTCGAAGACGGCGGCGCGGACGTCCCGGCCGAAGGCGGCGGCCGTGCGGGCACCGTAGTAGACGGCTCCGACGTTGCAGACGAGCTGGACGAGCGAGACGCCGAGCATCAGTGCGCCGAACCGCAGGATGTAGCTGGTGTCGCCGTTGACGACACCGTTGTCAATGATGTCGGCGTTGAGCGTGGGCAGGTAGAGGCTCGCGCTGGTCTGCAGCAGTTGCAGCAGGACCAGCGCGGCGATGGGTTTCCGGTACGGACCCAGGTGGGTCCGCAGAAGTCGTATGAGCACGCGCAGGCTCCGGTCGGCAAGATCGAGGGGTCAACCCATCTTGGGCCAAACGGACTCCGATCCCCACCGGATTTCGCAAAGGCCGGTCAAAAGGAGGAGCCCGGGGACGGCGGGTCCTACGTCGCGGCGCCCATGTCCCGTCCGCCGACCGGCCCGGGTCGTCTCCCGGATCGTCGCGTCGCGCCGGGCGGCGGGCGCGGGGAGACTGGAAGGAGGGCGGGGGGCAAGGGGGGCAAGGGGGCAAGGGGGGAAGCTCCGGATCGCCGGAGCAGGTCAGCCGTGGAGGACTCATGACGGCAACGACGCGCGAGCAGACCCCCGTCGCTTTCGAAACCGACGAGGCGGAGCTGCGCATGCGGGAGCTCGGCGGAGACATCACCGTCGCCTTCGTACGGTTCGCCAAGGGCGTGGACATGAAGCCGGCGCTCAAGGGGCTGCCGGGCGATCTGTGCCCGTGCCCGCACTGGGGCTACGTACTCAAGGGCAAGATCAAGATGCGCACCGCGGACGGGGAGACCGAGTACTCGGCCGGCGAGGCCTTCTACTGGGCACCCGGCCACGCCCCGGAGGCCCTCGAGGACACCGAATACATCGACTTCTCGCCGACGGCGGACTTCGACAGGGTGATCAAGCACGTGGCGGCCCAGGCAGGCTGAACCACCACGTACCTGTACCTGTACCGGTACCTGTACCGGCCCGGCGGCTAGAACGCCCCGGGGTGGATCTGCTCCCGCGTCGCGATGTACTGCTGGCGCACCGCCTGCCACGCCGGGAGCTCCTCGCCCGGCTCGAAGACCTGAGCCGCGGGGGCAGGCCAGAGCGGCGGGGTGTGCGGGGTCAGCGTGCCCTGAGCCACCCCGAGCGCCCAGGCCGCCTGGCGCGCCGCGCCCAGCGCCGCGTAGTCGGCCGGCGCCGGTACGACGACCTGCGTCCCGAACAGCCCCGGCGCCGCGGCCTGTACGGCGGGCAGCTCGGCCGCCGCGCCCAGCAGGAACACCCGGCGGATCTCGACCCCGCGCGAGCGCAGCACGTCCAGCGCGTCCACCAGCCCGCACAGCATGCCCTCGAAGGCGGCCCGGGCCAGGTGCTCGGGCTTCATCGAGTCCCGGCGCAGCCCGGACAGGGTCCCGGCGGTGTGCGGCAGGTTAGGCGTGCGCTCACCCTCCAGGTACGGCAGGAGTACGAGGCCGTGCGCGCCCGGCGTCGACTTCAGCGCGAGCTCGGACAGCCCCTCCAGATCGGTGCCGAGCATCTCGGCGGTGCCGCGCAGGGCCCGTACGGCATTGGAGGTGTTCACCACCGGGAGGTGCATGCCGGTGGCGTCGGCGAGGGAGGTGATCAATCCGCCCGGCTCCGACAGTGCCTCGTGGTGCACCGCCATCACCGAACCGGAGGCGCCGAGCGAGACCACCGCGTCGCCGGGGCCGAGACCCAGGCCGAGGGCGGCGGCCATCGTCTCGCCGGTGCCGGCGGATATCAGGAGCCCCTCGGGCGTGGTCCCGGCGGCGTCCGCCGGGCCGAGCACCTCGGGCAGCAGCGCCCGGTGCCCGAGCGCCAGCTCCACCAGGTCGGGCCGCCAGGATCCGGCGGCCGCCGACCAGTAACCGGTACCGGAGGCGCCGCCCCGGTCGGTGGTCCGCCGGGCCGGCCGGCCCAGCAGCTGCCAGACCAGCCAGTCGTGCGGGGACATCAGCACGGCCACCCGGCGGGCCGCCTCGGGCTCGGTGCGGGCCAGCCAGGCCAGCTTCGCTACCGGCTGCGCGGCGTGCGGGACCGAGCCCACCGCCTCGGCCCAGGCCTGCCGGCCGCCGAAGGCGTCGACGAGGTCGGCTGCGGCGACCTGACCGCGCTTGTCGTTGCCCACCAGGGCGGGCCGCACCAGCCCGCCCTGCGGGTCCAGCGGCAGCAAGCCGTGCTGCTGCGCGGAGACCCCGATGGCCTGGACCCCTTCGAGCAGCCCGCCGCCGGCGGCCTCACCGAGCGAGAGCAGCCAGGCCTGCGGATCGGTCTCGTGGGGGTTCGCGCCGTCGGGTTCGCCCGCGGGCTGTGGATGGGGTGCGTACCCCTGGCGCAGCACGGCGCCGGTCTCGGTGTCACAGACGACGATGCGTGTGAACGCGGAAGAGCTGTCCAGCCCGGCGACTATCCCCATGCGGAGAATTCTGCCGCACGCGGGGCCGGTCTCCACCGCTCCGGAGCCCCCGGAACCTCATGGGTCCCGGGGGCCCCGCGACGCGGACCGGCGGTCGCTCAGGTGTTGCTGGTGCCCCAGTCGTCCTCGGCGCCGCCGCCGCCCCGGCCGCGCAGCACCCGTACCCGCCCGGCGAACGATTCCGGTACGACGTCGCCGACCTTCTCGCTCACCGCGGCGAAGGCCTTCCCGGCGAACTCCCGTCCGGTGTGGCCCGCGGTCTCGGCGGCGTTGCGCACCGCCGGGTTCTGCGCGATCTCCCGTGCGGACTTCTTCAGCTCCTCGTAGCGCTCGCGTCCGGCCCGGGTCCCGAGCACGTACCCGAGGGCCAGTCCGACCATGAACGTGACCTTGTACCGCATGCCTGCCACCCTTCGTCGTGTGGTGCCCGGCCTGCTGTCGATACCGATTGGCGGAGCACCCCCCTGCTTGCGCTAATCTATGACTCGCAACGGGCAGTCGCCCCCCGGCAAGGCCGGAGGTGGGCTGTTCGGTGCACCGCAGCAATCCCCTGTAGCTCAATTGGCAGAGCAGCCGGCTGTTAACCGGCAGGTTACTGGTTCGAGTCCAGTCGGGGGAGCGCGGTCCCCTGTAGCTCAATTGGCAGAGCATTCGGCTGTTAACCGGAGGGTTGCTGGTTCGAGTCCAGCCGGGGGAGCAAGGAAGAAGAAGAGGGCCCCACGGGGGTCCTCTTCTTTTCTTTGTCGCCCCTGTCCGGGAACCGGGCAGCCCTCAGCGCGGTCTCTCTGAGCAGGCGAAGCCGATCATGCGAGGCATCCGAGGCAGGAGATCGTATGAGCGGCTATGCTGCGGCAGACGGCGCGCACACGTGTACGCGCCACGCCGTGAAGGGGCGGTAGCTCAGCCGGTTAGAGCAGCGGACTCATAATCCGTCGGCCGTGGGTTCGAGTCCCACCCGCCCCACCGCAGGGTTGGTCTGCAGAAACGTTGCGACCAGCTTGTTTGGCGCCCCGGCCCAGGTTCTCTGGGCCGGGGCGCCTCTTTGTTTCCTCTGTGGCAGCCGACCGGGACGGACGGGGCGCGGCCTCCGGCCGGCGCCGTCGTACAAGTCCGTCGAGAACCTGCCCGCGAACTGCGCCGGCACGGTGTCCACCTGCTCTTGACCGCATGACCGTGGTGCCGCCTCCAGCACACGGCCGGGGGCGGCACCACTGCGTCGGCGGCTCCGGGTCTTCTCCGGGTCAGAAGTCCTCCGTTTCGTCCGCGAGGTGGCGCAGTACGTCCGTCAGGTCCTGGCGGCGGGCGAAGGCCCGGCGCTGGCGGTGGGCGCCCGAGCCGTCGCGCAGGAGGGTGGCCATGGTCTTGGCCGCGTGGTCCAGGTCGCCGGCGGCGGCCAGTTCCGGGGCGACCAGGTCCAGCAGGGCCTCCGCGAGGTCGGCCGCGGGGAGTTCCACCCCCGTGTACGGGTCGAGCCCGAAGCCCTCCAGCCCGTCGTGGGCCGCCCGCCAGCGCGCGAGGCGCAGTACGTCGTCCCGTACGGCCGGCTCGGGGCGGTGCTCCGCGATCTCGCTCAGGGCCGTGGCCACCAGCGCGCGGGCCAGTTCGGCCTGGAGGATGGCCGAGTCGATCCCCGGGGACATGTCGGGCGCCCGGATCTCGAGCGTCGGCCAGTGCCCGGAGGGGCGCAGGTCCCAATAGACCATCTTGGTGTCCAGGGCGGCCCCCGAACCGAGCAGGATCTGCACCGAGCGCCGGAAGTGGGCCGTGGACGTGAAGTGCGGAGGCAGCCCCGCCGAGGGCCAGCCGGACCAGGCCATCGCCCGCCAGCTGGCGTGGCCGGTGTCACGGCCGCCCCAGAACGGCGAGTTGGCGGCCAGCGCGATCAGGGTGGGAAGCCAGGGTCTGATCCGGTTGGACACCGCCACCGCCGTGTCCACGTCGAGCGTGCCGATGTGGATGTGGCGGCCGCAGCTGACCAGGGTGTCGGTGAGCGCGCCGAAGCGGCGGTGCTGCTCGCGCTGGCGCGGTTCGTCGTCGGTCAGGTGCAGCGGCCCCTCCACGGCGACGACCGGCGAGGGCGCGGCCAGCAGCCGGCAGCCGTGGGCGCGGGCCGCCCGCCCCAGGGTGCGCCGCAGGGCGGCGAGCTCGGCGCGCAGCGAAGCCGCCGAGTGGGCTATCGGGGTGGATATCTCCACCTGGTAGCGGGTGCCCTCGGGGTGCAGCTCGCCCGGCAGACCGCCGGCCGTCGCGAGGACCAGCGGGGCGGCGGGGACCACCCGGAAGGTGCGGGCGTCGACGAGCAGGAACTCCTCCTCGACGCCGACGGTGAGGGGGACGGTGAGGGGGACGGTGGTGCGCACCGTGTTCTGCGTGGTGCCGGTGCTCGTGGTGCTGTTGCCAGGTTCGATCACTACGCCTCCCTGGACATACGAGTCTTTTCATCATGAGCTGAACACGAGGTGAGGAGCGCACGTCGATTCAGTCAAATGTCCGGTGATAGTGGCGAGTTACCGGCAACAAGCCGTCCTGGGCGGGATCCCCGAGCCGGATGGGGCGCGTGGTGCCCGTGTGCGACGAGGCGCGGCGGCCCCGGGGCACCGGAGGGCCGACCGTTATCATCCGCTGTGACCCGTACGACCGCGCCCACCCGCCCCCGGCGGCGAATATTCGCCGACCTCACCCCGCTGCGCACCTCTCCGGACTACCGGCGGCTGTGGATCGGCGGCACCATTTCCTGGGTCGGCCAGTCGATGACCGCCCTCGCGATCTCGCTCCAGGTCTACGACATCACCCGGTCCAGCTTCTCCGTCGGCCTGGTCGGACTCTTCTCGCTCGTTCCGCTCATCGCCTTCGGGCTCTACGGCGGGGCCATCGCGGACACCGTGGACCGGCGCAAGCTCGGCCTCTACAGCTCCTTCGGCGCCGCCGGACTGTCGGTCGCGCTCGCCGCGGCCGCCCTGCTCGACTACCACCGGGTCTGGTTCCTGTACGCCGTCGTCGGGCTCCAGGCGGTCTGCGGGGCGCTCACCGGACCGGCGCGCTCCGCCATGGTTCCCAGGCTGCTGCCGGCCGAGCAGCTGCCCGCCGCCAATGCCCTGAACTCCGTGACCATGACCTTCGGGACGATGGTCGGCCCCGCGCTGGGCGGGCTGATCGTCGGTGTCGGCGGATACCAGTCGGCGTACCTGATCGACGCCGTGACCTTCACCGCCGCGCTCTACGCGATGTGGCGGCTGCCGTCGATGAAGCCCGACCGCGCCGAGGGCGCCCGCGGCAGGGCCTCCGTCGTCGACGGCCTGCGCTTCCTCGGCACCCGGCCCAACATCCGGATGACCTTCTTCTCCGACATGGCCGCCATGGTGCTGGCGCACCCCCGGGCCCTGTTCCCGGCCGTCGCAGGGCTCTGGTACGGCGGCGGGGCCGGTACGGTCGGCCTGCTGGCGGCCGCGCCCGCCGTCGGGGCGCTGCTGGGCGGGCTGTTCTCCGGCTGGCAGGGCCGGGTCCGGCGGCACGGGCTGGCGATCCTGCTGTCCGTCGCCGGCTGGGGGCTGGCCATCGCGGTGTTCGGACTCACCCGGAACCTGTGGCTCGGGCTGTTCTTCCTGACGCTGGCCGGGTGCGCGGACACCACCTCGATGGTCTTCCGCACCACCATGCTCCAGGCCGCCACCCCGGACGAGATGCGGGGCCGCCTCCAGGGCGTCTTCATCATCGTCGTCGCGGGCGGGCCCCGGCTCGGGGACTTCCTCGCCGGCACCGCCGCCGACCTGACCTCCCCGGCGGTGGCCGTCACCGGCGGCGGGCTGGCGTGCGTGCTGGTGCTGGGCCTGCTCGCGCTCCGCTGGCGGAACTTCGCCCGGTACGACGCGCGGTCCCCGCAGGCCTAGGGGGCGTCCGGTGGCTGTGCTGTGGGCGTCCGGCGGGGCTAGTGGGCGGGGGGCACGATGCCGCGGGCGACGCCCAAGGTGACCAGGTCCTGGGGGCGGATGCGGAGTTGGTCCGCGGTGGCCGGGGCGGCCGACGGGGGGCGTTTGAGGATGGCCGCCGCCAGTTCCGGCGCGATGACCGAGAAGTAGCTGTCCGGAGTGACCCAGGTGTTGCCCGGCGCGGCCAGCGCGAGGGCGCCGCCCGAGCCGCCTTCGCCGATGAGGAGGGTGGTGAGGGGAACGGTGGCCGCCGCCAGCGCCGCGAAGGTGTCGGCGATGGCCGCGCCGGCGCCCGCGCGTTCGGCGGCGGCGTCGTTGGCCGCGCCCGGGGTGTCCACCAGCGTGAGCACCGGGATGCCGAGCCGGTCCGCGAGGCGGATGACGCGGGAGGCCGTACGGTATCCCGCCGGGCGGGTGGCGGTGCCGCACTGGGCGGCGTACGCGACGACCCGGCCCTCGCGCAGCCCGAATCCGCAGAGCATCCCGGGGTCGGTGCCGCCTGCCCGGTCCCCGGAGAGGGGCAGGCGGAGTTCGAAGTACGCGTCCAGGTAGGCCTCGGCGCGCGGCCGGTCCGGGTGGCGGGCCTGCTGGACGGCGTCCCAGCCGGTGGCCGGTGGCAGTCCAGCTGCTACGCCGCCCAGCGCGGCCGGCGGCGGGGTGGGCCCGGCGGAGCGGGGCGCGGCCAGGACGTGGAGCCAGTCGGCGAGGGTGCCGGGCAGGTCGGCGGCGGGGACCACGGCGTCCACGTGGCCGGCGGCGTACTGGCCTTCGGCGCAGTAGGCGGCCGGGTCCGCGTCCGCCGGGCGCACCCGGGAGCCGGCGAAGCCGACTTGGGCTCCGGGGAGCGCGAGGACGACGTCGGCCCCGGCCCCGAGGGTGGCCCAGCCGCCGCCGGTGGTCGGATCGCGCAGTACGGCGAGCTGGGGGAGGCCGGCGGCCCGGGTCAGGACGCACTGGCGGGACACGCGCTGGAGCTGGGTCAGCGCGAGCATGCCCTCCTGCATCCGGGAGCCGCCGGTGGCGATGAGCGAGACGAGGGGGAGGCGGTGGTCGCGGGCGTGGACGTACGCCGCTTCGAGCCGGTCGCCGGTGTGCTGGCCCAGCGAGCCGCCGAGGAAGCCGAACTCGAAGGAGATCACGGCGGCTTCGTGACCGCCGATGCGGGCGGTGCCGGTGACGACCGACTCCCGTTCGCCCGTGCGTTCGGCGGCCCGGGCGCGGGAGTCGTCGTAGCCGGTCCAGGCCAGGGGGCCGTCGGCGGGGGACTCCCGGCGGGGGGCGGGCAGTTCGGTGAAGCTGCCGGGGTCGGTCACGGAGGCGATGGCCGCGCGGGCCGAGAGGCGGGTCGTCGTCACGGGCTCACCCTAGGGCGTGTCGGGCCGATCGGGCCGGGTGGTGAGGGGCGGGCAGGGGGCGGGGCAGGGGGTGTGAGCGCCGCGGCGAAGAGGGGAAGCACAGGGACAGCGGGTCGAGGCTGACGGTCGTGGTGGCCATGCCCGGCACCACGAGGACGGAGAGGAGGCGGAGCAGGCGGTGGCACCCAGCCGGCGCGCAGGGGGGCGGGGGTGGGGTTGGTACCGGCGCGGGGCGCCGGCCGGCCGTTCTCGGCCGGCGGGTGGGGCTGTGCGCGGGGCGCGGGTTGGGTTGGTACCGGTGCGGGGTGGTGGTCCGGCCGTTTTCGGCCGGGGGTCGTGCTGTGCGCGGCGCGGGCGGTCGCCCCCTCGACCGCCCGGGGCGGCTGCGCGAGCCGGGCCCCCGGCAGTGGTTACAGCGCCGACTCCCACGTCACCGTCGTGCCCCGGGCTCCCGACTCCGTACGGCCGTCGTCCGCCACCGTCAGGCGGACCCGGGACGGGCTCGCGTCCACCTCCACCTCGATGGAGCTGACTTCGCGGCGCCGGTGCGCCGCGGCCAGGGCGCCGCGCAGGGCGGACAGCAGATCGCCCGCCACCGGCTCCGGCAGCAGGGTGTCCACCGCGCCCGTGAAGTGCACCGACGGCTGGAAGCCGAGCAGGACCGCCGCCCCGCCCGTCTCGCGCAGGAGCCGGCCCCGGAAGGTCGTCGGGGCGTCTGTCGGCGGCTGCTGGAGCGCGAAGATGGCCGTCCGGACCTCCTGGATGGTGGAGTCCAGCTCGTCGACGGCGCGGCTGAGCTCGTCGCCGACCGTGTCTGCGGACGGGGTGTTCGAGGCGCGCCGCCGGGTGCTTTCGAGCATCATCTCGGTGGCGAACAGCCGCTGGACCACCAGGTCGTGCAGGTCCCGCGCGATCCGGTCGCGGTCCTCGTACACCGCGAGCTGCTCCCGGTCGTGCTGGGCGTCCGCCAGTACGAGGGCCAGCGCGGCCTGGGAGGCGAACTGCGTGGCGAGCAGCCGGTCCACCGCGTCGTACGGGGGCCCGCCCCGGGCGCGCGGCAGGGCCAGGGTGCCGATCAGCTGGCCACCGCTCTGGAGGGGAAGCATCATGCTCGGCCCGAACCGCTCGCGGACGCGGGTGGTCATCCGGGGGTCGGTCGCCGAGTCCTCTATGAAGACGGGTTCGCCGCCGAGGAGTTGTTCCAGCACCGGCGAACCGGGCGCGATCGCCGTCCCCACCAGGTCCCCGGGGTCTGCGTGCGTGGAGGCGGCCACGATCTCCATGCCGCCCTCGGGGGTGGGCTGGAGCACCACGCCGGCCGCGGCGTCCGCCAGCAGCCGGGCCCGTTCGGCCACGCACATCAGGGCGTCCGCCGCCGGGCTGCCGGCCAGCAGGGCGGTGGTCACGGCGGCGGCGCCGTCGATCCAGCGCTCCCGGCGGCGCGCGGTCTCGTAGAGCCGGGCGTTGCCGATCGCTATGCCCGCCTGCGCGGCCAGCACGCGCAGCAGGGCCAGGTCCTCGTCCGTGAAGGGGCCGCCGTCCCGCTTCTCGGTGAGGCGGAGGTGGCCGAAGACCTCCGTGTGCACCCGGATCGGGACGCTCAGGAAGCCGCGCCCGGGAGGGTGGCCCGGCGGGAAACCGGCCACCCGGGGGTCCTGGGCGAGGTCGTCCGGCAGGTGGGGGATCGCGGCCCGCTGCGCCTCGGTCATCCCGGCCGTGAACAGATCGGTCAGCCGGGCGGGGGGGGGGGGGGGGGGGGGGGGGGGGGGGGGGGGGGGGGGGGGGGGGGGGGGGGGGGGGGGGGGGGGGGGGGGGGGGGGGGGGGGGGGG
>NZ_JBVHVF010000038.1:0-30935 GCF_055564955.1 Streptomyces sp. NPDC028910
CTCTGGTGGGGTTGGGTCGGTCCGTTTTGTCTTTTCTGGTTGCATTCCTTGCCTCCCTTCTATGTTCCTTCGGGCCCGGGGGGGGGGGGGGGGGGCGCCCCCCCCCCCCCCCCCTCCCCCCCCGCCTCTTCTTCCTCGTAGATCAGCGGATCGGTGGATCAGGCGAACACGGGCCCCGTGAACTTCTCGCCCGGCCCCTGACCCGGCTCGTCCGGCACGATCGAGGCCTCGCGGAAGGCCAGCTGGAGCGACTTCAGGCCGTCCCGCAGCGGGGCGGCGTGGAAGGAGCTGACCTCGGTGGCGCTCGCGGTGACCAGGCCGGCCAGGGCGGTGATCAGCTTGCGGGCCTCGTCGAGGTCCTTGTGTTCGGAGTCCGGCTTGTCCAGGCCCAGGTTGACCGCGGCGGCGCTCAGCAGGTGCACGGCCACCGTCGTGATCACCTCGACGGCGGGCACGTCCGCGATGTCGCGGGTCATGGCGTCGTAGTCGGGGGCGCCGTCGGCAGCGGGGTCGGTGGAGGGGGGCGTCGCGTCAGTCATGCGCTCCACGATATGCCGTGCGGCGGCCTTGTCACGCGGGTGCTAGTATGTACTTCGACCGGCCGGACACCTGTGTGCCCGGCCCACAAGTGGAGGCTCCGTTCTCCCACCTGACTGCCCTCCGGGGCGGCGGGTCACCGGTCAGGCGGCATCCATCGTTCCGTACGGACGATGGAAAGCCGCCCGAGTCTACGCCCCGCGGTTCGCACGCGGCGGTGTTCCGGTTGTTCTGGAGCCCCCGCCTGTGCCCGGCGGGGTTTTTTCATTCTCCCGCCGCGGTCGGTCTGACGGAATGACACGTCAGCGACTGTCTGCCAGGCAGCCGTGTGGTGCTACCGAGGAGGATCCATCAGCACCGAGCCCCGCATCAACGACCGGATTCGCGTTCCCGAGGTACGGCTTGTCGGTCCCAGCGGCGAGCAGGTCGGCATCGTGCCGCTTGCCAAGGCGCTTGAGCTCGCGCAGGAGTACGACCTCGACCTGGTCGAGGTCGCGGCGTCCGCACGCCCGCCGGTCTGCAAGCTCATGGACTACGGCAAGTTCAAGTACGAGTCGGCCATGAAGGCCCGTGAGGCGCGCAAGAACCAGGCGCACACGGTCATCAAGGAAATGAAGCTCCGGCCGAAGATCGACCCGCACGACTATGACACCAAGAAGGGTCACGTCGTTCGGTTCCTCAAGCAGGGCGACAAGGTCAAGATCACGATCATGTTCCGTGGTCGCGAGCAGTCCCGGCCGGAACTCGGCTACCGACTGCTGCAGCGCCTGGCTTCGGACGTCGAGGACCTCGGGTTCATCGAGTCGAACCCGAAGCAGGACGGCCGAAACATGATCATGGTCCTCGGTCCGCACAAGAAGAAGACCGAGGCGATGGCCGAAGCCCGCGAGGCGCAGGCCGCCCGCAAGGCCGAGCGCCAGGGTGTCGCCCACACCGAAGGCGAGGCTCCTTCCGAGGACGCCGCAGTCGAGGTCGAGGACACCACCGAGGTCGCCTCTGCCGAGGCCCCGGAGGCCGTCGCCGAAGAGGCGAAGGCCGCCGAGGCGGACGCCGAGGCCTGATCCCGAGGCAGCCCGTCTCGGATCACCGACACAACATGACGCTCCCGCGAGCCGGTCCTTCATGGGGCCGGTGGGAGCGCCACCGACGAGGAGATAACGGCGCTATGCCGAAGAACAAGACGCACAGCGGTTCCAAGAAGCGCTTCAAGATCACCGGCTCCGGCAAGGTGCTCCGTGAGCGCGCCGGCAAGCGCCACCTGCTCGAGCACAAGTCGTCCCGTGTCACCCGCCGCCTGACCGGCACCGCGGAGATGGCCCCCGGCGACGCCGCGAAGATCAAGAAGCTTCTCGGCAAGTGACGTCCTCCGCTCCCCTGCCGGGAGCGGGACGTCGAGACCGGGACCCCATCGAATTCGGGCCGTGTGAAGACACCCACGGCCCCGCTACAAGGAGTTAAAAAGTGGCACGCGTCAAGCGGGCAGTAAACGCCCACAAGAAGCGCCGGGCGATCCTCGAGGCGGCCTCCGGCTACCGCGGTCAGCGTTCGCGCCTGTACCGCAAGGCCAAGGAGCAGGTCACCCACTCGCTGGTCTACAACTTCAACGACCGCAAGAAGCGCAAGGGCGACTTCCGTCAGCTGTGGATCCAGCGCATCAACGCCGCTGCCCGCCAGAACGGCATGACGTACAACCGCCTCATCCAGGGTCTGAAGGCCGCCAACATCGAGGTGGACCGCAAGATCCTCGCGGAGCTGGCCGTCAACGACGCCAACGCGTTCGCCGCGCTCGTCGAGGTCGCGCAGAAGGCGCTTCCGTCCGACGTCAACGCCCCCAAGGCCGCTGCCTAAGGGCTAGCCGGCCCAGTTATCACGCGGCCGGCCCCCACGGACCCGCAGGCATTCGCCTGCGGGTCCGTGTGCTTTCCCCTCCGCACGACAGGGCACGGCACCCGCACCGAATCCGCACCGCCGCACAGCACTGCACCGCCGCACCGCACCGCACCGCTCCGGACCCGAGAGAGAACCGCAGACACCATGGGCACCCCCGCCGAGCTGATCTCCCCCCGATCCCCGCGGGTGGCCGCCGCCAGGCGACTGGCGCGGCGCAACTTCCGTACCAAGGAGCGCCGGTTCATCGCCGAGGGCCCGCAGGCGGTCCGCGAGGCCGTCGAGCACCGCGGGGCCACGGGTGCGCCGACCCTGATCGAGCTGTTCGCCACCCCCGAGGCCGCCGAGCGCTACTCCGAGATCATCGACGCCGCCCTGGACGCGGGCGCCCGCGTGCACTACGCCTCCGACGAGGTGCTCGCCGAGGTCTCGCAGACCGTCACCCCGCAGGGTCTCGTCGGCGTCTGCCACTTCCTGGACTCGCCGTTCGAGGAGATCCTCAAGGCCGGGCCCAAGCTCGTCGCCGTGCTCGCGCACGTCCGCGACCCTGGCAACGCCGGTACGGTGCTGCGCTGCGCGGACGCCGCCGGCGCCGACGCGGTGGTGCTGACCGATGCCTCCGTGGACCTCTACAACCCCAAGTCCGTACGGGCCTCGGTGGGCTCCCTCTTCCACCTCCCGGTCGCGGTCGGGGTTCCGGTGGAGCAGGCCGTCGAGGGGCTGCGGGCGGCCGGCGTACGGATCCTCGCGGCCGACGGCGCGGGAGAGGACGACCTCGACGCCGAGCTGGACGCGGGCACCATGGGCGGGCCCTCGGCCTGGGTCTTCGGCAACGAGGCCTGGGGCCTGCCGGAGGAGACCAGGGCCCTGGCGGACGCCGTGGTGCGGGTCCCGATCCACGGCAAGGCGGAGAGCCTGAACCTGGCGACGGCCGCCGCCGTGTGCCTCTACGCCTCCGCGCGTGCACAGCGGGCGCCCGGAGGGTGCCGCTCCGTGACCCCCAGCTAGTAATGTGGCGGCCCGGGGGCCCACGGCGCTACTCGGAGATGTGGGGTACGGGGACATGACCGTCGGTACGAACAGCTCACCGGAGACCGGCGCGGCAGCCGGTCCACCGGTCCCGGGCGGGCCCGGCGGCGCCCCCGGCGAGCCCCCGGTGACGGTGCACCCGCCCCTTGGCCCGTTCTCTTTCGGCGGCGTCCCGCCACAGCCGACCGGCTCACAACCGACGGGTCCGCAGCCGACCGGCCCGCGCGCGGCCGAGCCCCCGGCCCGCGAGCCGGGCGAGGGACCGGCCTTCGGCATCGACCCCGACGACCTGCCCGACGGACTCGTCGTCGCCGACGGCACCGGGCACGTCATCTGCTTCAACCGGGCGGCCGCCCGGATGACCGCCACCGACCCCGCGCAGGCCCTCGGCACCCGCATCGACCGGGCGCTCCCGCTGGAGGACCTCGAAGGCCGCCGCTGGTGGGCGCTGACCGACCCGTACGGGGGCCTGGCCACCCGCCGCGGACAGCCCGAGCGGAACCTGCTGCTCCCGGGCGGCCGCGAGGTGCTGGTCTCCGCCCGGTACGTGCGCACCCACCCCACCGGCCCGCTGCGCCGCCTCGTGGTCACCCTGCGCGGCACCGAGGCCCGCCGCCGCACCGAGCGCAGCCACGCCGAACTGATCGCCACCGTCGCCCACGAGCTGCGCTCCCCGCTGACCTCCGTCAAGGGGTTCACCGCCACCCTGCTCGCCAAATGGGAGCGGTTCACCGACGACCAGAAACGGCTGATGCTGGAGACCGTCGACGCCGACGCCAACCGCGTCACCCGCCTCATCGCCGAACTCCTCGACATCTCCCGCATCGACTCCGGGCGCCTCGAAGTGCGCCGCCAGCCGGTCGACATCGCGACCGCCGTCGGCCGCCACGTGCAGGCGCTCACCGCGAACGGCCAGGCCCCCGAACGGTTCCTCGTCAGCGTCAGCCACCCGCTCCCCGCCCTGTGGGCCGATCCGGACAAGATCGACCAGATCCTCGGCAACCTGCTCGAAAATGCGGTGCGCCACGGAGAGGGAACGGTCACCATCGGTGTGTCGCCGCATGAGAAGGGAACCGCCGTCACCGTGACCGACGAAGGCCCCGGGATCCCCGAGGAGTCGATGGGCCGCGTCTTCACCCGCTTCTGGCGGGGGAGCAAGCGCGGCGGCACCGGCCTGGGCCTCTACATCGTCAAGGGCATCGTGGAGGCGCACGGAGGCACCATCACGGTCGGCCGCGGCCCCGGCGGCGGCGCCCAGTTCCGATTTATCCTGCCCGTGAGCGCCCCGGCGTACCTCACGCAGTAGCCCTGCGGAGCGTCTCGCCAGGCGGCCCACGGGCCCCTTCACCCCCAGCGACCTTTAGACTCGTCCTTTGGCACCTTTGTGTCCTTGTCCGATCAGGTCGATCGAGTCGTCGGGGACCACCAGCCAGCCATCGGAAGTACGGGAAGAGATGTCGGCACCGAACAAGTCGTACGACCCTGTCGAGGTCGAGGCACTGAAACCGGAAGAGATCGAGCGCATGCGGGACGAGGCGCTCGCCGCCTTCGCGTCCGCCGGCGACCTCGACCAGCTGCGCGAGGCGAAGACCGCGCACATGGGCGACCGCTCGCCCCTGGCGCTCGCCAACCGCGAGATCGGCGCCCTGCCTCCGCAGGCCAAGGCCGAGGCGGGCAAGCGCGTGGGCCAGGCCCGCGGCGCCGTGAACAAGGCCTTCGGGGCCCGCACGGTCGAGCTCGAGGCCGAGCGCGACGAGCGGGTGCTGGTCGAGGAGGCGGTGGACGTCACGCTGCCGTACGACCGCGTCCCCGCCGGCGCCCGGCACCCCCTGACCACGCTGATGGACCGCATCGCGGACATCTTCACGGCCATGGGGTACGAGGTCGCCGAGGGTCCCGAGGTCGAGGCGGAGTGGTTCAACTTCGACGCCCTCAACTTCACGCCCGACCACCCGGCGCGCCAGATGCAGGACACCTTCTTCGTCCAGGGGCCGGAAGGCACCGAGGGCGACGAGTCCGGCGTCGTGCTGCGCACCCACACCTCTCCGGTGCAGGCGCGCTCGCTGCTGGAGCGCAAGCCCCCCGTCTACATCGTCTGCCCGGGCCGGGTGTACCGCACCGACGAGCTCGACGCGACGCACACCCCGGTCTTCCACCAGGTCGAGCTGCTCGCCGTGGACGAGGGCCTGACCATGGCCGACCTCAAGGGCACCATGGACCACATGGTCCAGGAGCTCTTCGGCGAGGGCACGACCACGCGCCTGCGCCCGCACTTCTTCCCGTTCACCGAGCCGTCCGCCGAGATGGACATGCAGTGCTACGTGTGCCGCGGCGAGTCGGTGGGCAACCCCGACCGTCCGTGCCGTACCTGCTCCAGCGAGGGCTGGATCGAGCTGGGCGGCTGCGGCATGGTCAACCCCAAGGTGCTCGTCGCCTGTGGTGTGGACCCCGAGAAGTACAGCGGCTTCGCCTTCGGCTTCGGCATCGAGCGGATGCTGATGTTCCGCCACAACGTAGAAGACATGCGAGACATGGTCGAGGGTGACGTTCGTTTCACCCGGCCGTTCGGGATGGAGATCTGATGCGGGTCCCGCTTTCTTGGCTGCGGGAGTACGTCGACCTGCCTGCGGGTGAGACCGGTCGTGACGTGGCGGCCAAGCTCGTCGACGCCGGCCTCGAGGTCGAGACCGTCGAGCAGCTCGGCGGCGGGCTCAAGGGCCCGCTCGTCGTCGGCCAGGTGCTGACCATCGAGGAGCTCGAGGGCTTCCGTAAGCCGATCCGTTTCTGCACGGTCGACGTCGGCCAGGCCAACGGCACCGACGAGCCGCAGGAGATCGTCTGCGGCGCCCGGAACTTCTCCGTCGGCGACAAGGTCGTCGTGGTCCTGCCCGGCGCGGTGCTGCCCGGCGACTTCGCGATCGCCTCGCGCAAGACGTACGGCCGTACCTCCCACGGCATGATCTGCTCCGGCGACGAGCTGGGCATGGGCGACGACGGCACGCACGGCATCATCGTGCTGCCGCCCGAGCACGAGGTCGGCACCGACGCGATCGAGCTGCTCCAGCTCGTCGACGAGGTCCTCGACATCGACATCACCCCGGACCGCGGCTACTGCATGTCCATGCGCGGTGTCGCCCGTGAGGCGGCCACCGCCTACGGCCTGCCGCTGCGCGACCCGGCGCTGCTCGACGTCCCGGTGCCCAACTCGTACGGCTACCCGGTCAAGGTCGACGACCCGGCCGGCTGCGACCGCTTCACCGCCCGCACGGTGACCGGCCTCGACCCCGACGCGCGCTCCCCGATCTGGCTGACCCGCCGCCTGCAGAAGGCGGGCATGCGCCCGATCTCGCTCGCCGTCGACATCACCAACTACGTGATGCTGGAGCTCGGCCAGCCGCTGCACGCCTACGACCGCTCGCGGATCGACGGCGCCATCGGCGTCCGCCGGGCCGAGCAGGGCGAGAAGTTCACCACCCTCGACGGGGTCAAGCGCACGCTCGACGCCGAGGACCTGGTGATCACCGACAGCAGCGGGCCGATCGGCCTCGCCGGTGTCATGGGCGGCGCCAACACCGAGATCGCCGACTCCGTCACCGACCCCGAGACGGGCGCCGTCACCGGCACCACGTCCGTGGTCATCGAGGCCGCGCACTTCGATGCCGTGTCGATCTCGCGGACCGCCCGCCGCCTGAAGCTCTCCTCCGAGTCCTCCAAGCGCTTCGAGCGGGGCGTCGACCCGCAGGCCGCCGCCGCGGCCGCGCAGCGGACCGTCGACCTGCTCGTGCTCCTCGCGGGCGGCACGGCCGAGGCCGGCGTCACCGAGTTCGTCGCCCCGGGCGCGCCGCGCACCATCGCGATGCGCGCGGACCACCCGGACCGGGTGGCGGGCATGGAGTACGGCCGCGAGACCGTCGTACGCCGCCTCCAGGAGGTCGGCTGCGACGTCTACGGCCAGGACGAGCTCGTCGTCACCGTCCCGTCGTGGCGTCCCGACCTCGCCGCGCCCAACGACCTCGCCGAAGAGGTCATCCGGCTGGAGGGCTACGGGAACCTCCCCTCGACCCTTCCGCAGGTGCCCTCCGGCCGCGGTCTGACCGCCCGGCAGCAGCTCCACCGCCGGGTCGGCCGCGCGCTGGCCGGCGCGGGCTACGTCGAGGCGCTGAGCTACCCGTTCATCGGTGAGGGCGTCTTCGACCAGCTCCAGATCCCGGCGCACGACGCCACCCGCCAGGTCGTCAAGCTGGTCAACCCGATCTCCGACGAGGAGCCGGCGCTGCGCACCACGCTGCTGCCGGGTCTGCTCGGCGCGCTGCGCCGCAACGACAGCCGGGGCAGCCACGACCTCGCGCTCTTCGAGACCGGTTCGGTCTTCCTGGCCGGCCCGCAGCCGGGTGTGGCCGTACGGCTGCCCGTCGACCGCCGTCCCACGGACGAGGAGATCGCCACCCTGAACGCGGCCCTGCCCGCGCAGCCGCGGTACGCCGCGGTCGTGCTGGCCGGTGCGCGCGAGCAGGCCGGCTGGTGGGGCAAGGGCCGTCCGGCCGACTGGGCGGACGCCGTCCAGGCCGCCCGCTCGCTGGCCGTCGAGGCCGGTGCCGAACTCGTCGTCCGCCAGGGCCAGTACGGTCCCTGGCACCCGGGCCGCTGCGCCGAGCTGGTCGTCACGATCGACGGCGCGGAGCAGGTCATCGGCCACGCCGGTGAGCTGCACCCGCGCGTGGTCAAGGCGCTGGGCCTGCCGGCCCGCACCAGCGCGATGGAGCTCGACCTGGACCGCCTCGCGGCGGCCGGCGGCGAGGCCCCGCAGGCGCCCCGGATCTCCACCTTCCCGGTGGCGACCCAGGACGTCGCGCTGATCGTGGACGCGTCCGTTCCGGCGTCGGAGGTGGAGGCCGCGCTGCGCTTGGGCGCGGGCGAACTCCTTGAGTCGCTGCGGCTGTTCGACGTGTTCACCGGTGAGCAGGTCGGCGAGGGGAAGAAGTCCCTGGCGTACGCGCTGCGCTTCCGCGCGGCGGACCGCACGCTGACGGCGGAGGAGTCCACGGCCGCCCGTGACGCGGCCGTGGCCTTGGCGGGCGAGCGGACCGGGGCGGTGCTCCGGGGCGCGTAACCGCCGCGGTAGCCGAGCATGTTGAGGGGCGTATCCGGATCACCGGATGCGCCCCTCACTCATTCGGGTGAGAACGTCGGTGGCCCGCGTTCGGGGTCCGTGGGGGTCGGCACAATCGTTGGGGCCGAGGGGAGGCCCCGACATGATCACGGTGCGCCGGGTGTGCGTCTTCGCCTGGGGCGGCGCCGCGGTGTCCTGGGAGCTGTCCACCCCGGGGCGGCTGATGCCGAGCCTGGCCACGTGCGCGGCCTTCCTGCTGCTGGCCACCGGTTGCGCCCTGCACATCCGGCGGGGGCTGCTGGCCGAGCTGCGCCGCTCGCAGGAGATCGCGGGCGCGGCGCAGCGGGCGCTGCTGCGGCCGCTGCCGGGGCGGATCGACGGCCTGACGCTGGCCGCGGCGCAGCTCTCGGCGAGCCGGGGGGCGGCGGTGGGCGGGGACCTGTACGAGGCCGTGCCGACGGCGTACGGGGTCCGGGTGGTCATCGGGGACGTACGGGGCCACGGGCTGCCGGCGCTGGGCGCGGCGGCGGCCGTTCTCGGGGCCTTCCGCGAAGCGGCGTACGACGAGGTGTCGCTGGGCGGGGTGCTGGTGCGGATGGAGCGGGCGCTGGGCCGCCATGTCCGTGACCGGGCCCGCTCCGAGCATCCCGCGGCGTGCACGGCCGAGCCGGAGTCTCCGTCGGCCGAGGAGTTCGTGACCGTGCTGCTCCTCCAGATCGCCCCGGACGGCACCCTGCTGGCCCTGAACTGCGGCCATCCTTGGCCCTACCTGCTGCGTCCGGCGGCGGTCCCCGAGCCCTGCGCTCCGCGCAGCTGGGGCTCCGCCCCAGACCCCGCGCCTCAAACTCCCCCAGACTCCGTCCGGGGGGACCCCCTGGCGGGGCTGGATTTGGCGGAGCTGGGCTCGAAGGTGTCGCCCGGCGGGCTGGAGTGCCGTAGCGCGGCACTTTCGGCCCCGGCAGGGCACAACCCAGCCCCGCCAGAGGGTCCCCCCGGACGGAGTCTGGGGGAGTTTGAGGCGCGGGTCCGGGCGGAGCCCGGTTTCGGGAAGGGGCGGGGTGGGGGAGGCTTCGCGCAGCGGCCCACGCACGTGCAGGCGCTGGACGGGGAGACGATGCCACCGCTCGGGGTGGTTCCGCTGCCCTGCGATCCGCGGCCGCACGCGTGCGGGGAACTGCGGCCCGGCGAGACGCTGTTCCTGCACACCGACGGTGCCGAGGACGCCCGCGACACCGCCGGTGTGTTCTTCCCCCTGCGGAGCGTCCTCGCAGAGGTACCGCTCACGCCCGCGCGGCTGGTCGCGGGCGTGCACGCCGCACTGCTCCGGCACACCGGCGGGCGACTCGCCGACGACGTCGCCCTGCTGGTGCTCCGCAACGACCGGTCCTGACCATGCGCGCCGGACCCGGTGGAGGGGCCCGGCGCGCGTCCGGCCCGGCCCCTGCCGGGGCCCGGCGACCAACCGGGCACCGGCGGAACCGGAACGCGCCGCCCGCCTGCCGTGGAGTGTCGGGCAGACAGCAGAACGGGCGGCGCGGTGACGGGTCGTCGCACTGTACGAGGGGGAGCCGACGACCCGAGCTACCTCTTGGCGAGGCCCTTAAGTGAAGCGCCCCGCGGGGCCCGCGCGGGAGAGTGCGCATCGCATTTATGCGCGTACTAGGTTCACACCCCGTGTGAACCCAGTACCCACTAGCCTGGGAACGACGAGCCCTTGGAGCGGCCCATGCAGCCCAATGTCCTGCTCGACGCCCTCCTCGCAGAGGCGGGCATGTCCCACGCCGGACTCGCCGCCTACGTGAACCAGGCCGGCCGCACCCGCGGACTCGCCCTGCGCTACGAACACACCGCCGTGGCCCGGTGGTTGAAGGGTCAGCGGCCCCGGGGCCAGGTCCCCGACCTGATCTGCGAGGTGCTCGGCGGCCGGCTGAGGCGTCCCGTCGGGCTGGACGACATCGGGCTCGGCGTGCCGGACCAGCCCGTCTCCCTGCACGCCTCCCCGCTCAGCGGGTTCGTGGACCGGGCCGCCGCCCTGTGGCGTTCCGACGGTCAGGCCCGGCCGCAGCTGCTCACCGCCGAGGCGGTCACCGGGACGCCCGCCGTCATCCCCGTCTGGGAGTGGGAGAATCCGCCCGAGGACGCCGACGTCTCCCGCGAGGGCCCCCAGCGCATCGGTCCCGAGCACATCGAGATCCTGAAGGCCGCCCGCGCCCACTACGAGCTGATGTACCGCCGGGCGGGGGGAGTGGCCACCCGGGACCGGATCGTCCGCTTCCTGGGCAGCGAGACGGCGCCCATGCTGCGCGGGAGCTACCCGGACGGCCTCGGCCGCCAGCTGCACCGGGCCACCGGGTCCCTCGTGGCGGTGGCGGGCATCTGCGCGTACGACTCGGACGCCCACGGGCTCGCCCAGCGCTACTTCCACCAAGCCCTGCGCCTGGCCAAGGCGAGCGGGGACCGGGGGCTCGGGGCGTACGTGATCGCGCTGATCGTCAACCAGTCCCTGCACCTGCGGGAGTACCGCCAGGCCGTCGCCTTCGCCGAGGCCGCGCTGCGCGCCGCCGGCCGGCACACCACTCCGGCGCTGACCGCCGACCTGTACGCCATGCAGGCCAAGGCGTACGCCCAACTCGGCGACGGGCAAGCGGCGTTGGCGTGCATCCGCAAGGCCGAGGCGGCCGCCGAGCGGATCCGCCCGGGCACCGAACCGGACGAGACCGGCTACGTACAGCCGGGGCTCGTCAACGTCCAGGTCGCCGAGGCGCTGGTCGGTCTGGGCGATCTGGAGGCCGCCCGCGTCCAGGCGACCGCCGCCGTCGGCACCCCCGCGCACGACCGCGGCCGGGTGCACCGGCTGGCGATGCTGTGCGAGATCCAGCTGCGCCAGGGAGAGGCCGACCGGGCCGCGGCGTCCGCGGCCGAAATGGCCGAGCGGGCCAGGGGGATGGAGTCACAGCGGCTGCGCGACCGGCTGCGCGCGGTCCGCGAACAGTTGCTGACCAGCGGTTGTTCGGGTGCGGAGGAGACCGTACGGCTCATCGACGGGGCGCTGCGCGTTCCGCTGTGACGGGTCGGCTGCTGCCATGTTTGCCACCTACTCGAACGGAAGGTGGCACAGCCGTGCAGTGGACGAACCTGAGTGAGCAGACTGTGTACAAGAACCGCTGGTTCGACGTGAATCTCGCCGATGTGGAACTGCCCGACGGCCGGCACCTGGACCACTTCGTGATCCGGCTGCGTCCGGTCGCCGTCGCCACGGCCGTCAACGAGGCCAATGAGGTGCTGCTGCTCTGGCGGCACCGCTTCATCACCGACAGCTGGGGCTGGGAGCTGCCCGCGGGGGTGGTCGAGGACGGCGAGGACATCGCGCTCGCGGCGGCCCGGGAGATGGAGGAGGAGTCCGGCTGGCGGCCCGGCCCGCTCCACCACCTGATGACCGTCGAGCCGTCCAACGGGCTGACCGACGCCCGCCACCACCTCTACTGGGCGGACGGGGCCACCTACATCGGCCATCCCGAGGACGCGTTCGAGTCCTCCCGCCGGGAGTGGGTCCCGCTCAAGCTCGTGCCGGACATGATCGCCCGCGGGGAGATCCCGGCCGCCAACATGGCGGCCGGGCTGCTCCTGCTGCACCACCTGCGGCTCGGCCGGCCGTAGGGGGTGTCCGGCGGATCATGGCCGGACCCGGGCCGCCCGGCAGCCCCTCGGGACCAGCCTCGGGTCACCCGTACGGGTAGAAGCCCGCGCCCGTCTTGCGGCCCAGGCGGCCCGCGTCGACCATCCGCTGGAGCAGCGGGGGAGCGGCGTACAGCGGCTCCTTGAACTCGGCGTACATGGAGTCCGCCACCGAGGCCACGGTGTCCAGGCCGATCAGGTCCGCCAGCTTCAGCGGGCCCATCGGGTGGGCGCAGCCCAGCTCCATGCCGTTGTCGATGTCCTCGCGGCTCGCGATGCCCGACTCGAACATCCGGATCGCGGACAGCAGGTACGGGATGAGGAGCGCGTTGACCACGAAGCCGGAACGGTCCTGGGCGCGGATCGCGTGCTTGCCCAGCACCTTCGCGACCAGGGCCTCGGCCCGCTTGACCGTCTCGTCGCTCGTGGTCAGCGCCGGGATCAGCTCGACGAGCTGCTGCACCGGGGCCGGGTTGAAGAAGTGGATGCCGATGACCTGGTCGGGCCGGGAGGTCGCGACGGCCAGCTTGACCAGCGGAATCGAGGAGGTGTTGGAGGCCAGGATCGCGTCCGGGCGGGTGATCACCTGGTCGAGGACCTGGAAGATCTCCGTCTTGACCTGCTCGTTCTCGACGACCGCCTCGATGACGAGGTCGCGGTCGGCGAATTCGCCGAGGTCGGTGGTGAAAGTGAGGCGGGCCAGGGTGGCGTCCCGCTCCTCCTCGCTGATCTTGCCGCGTTCGGCGGCCTTGGTCAGGGAGTTGTGCAGCCGGGTACGGCCGATCTCCAGGGCTTCGCCGGTGGTCTCGGCGACCTTGACCTCAAGGCCGCTGCGGGCGCACACCTCCGCGATACCCGCGCCCATCTGGCCACAGCCCACTACGCCGACTCGTGTGATGTCGGAAGGGAGGTCAGTCACTTCGTGCCTTTCGCAGCTCATCGTCGGCGGGTCCCCCGTACGATTCCGGCGCCCGCCACGCCCCCCGACGTTACTCCCGACCTTGCGCCGGGTGGCGGGCCGGGGCGGGCATGCTGGGCGGACATCGAGCCATGTCACTCAGTGAAACGGAGTCGTCACATGACGTACATCGGTCGACGGGCACTGCTGGCCGCAGCCGCGGGGGTGGTCGTCGCCGCCACGGCCGGACCGGCCGCGGCGGCTTCCCGGACGTCCGCCCGGCTGCCAGCCCGGGCCCCCGCCGCCGAGTTCCGGGGGATGTGGATCGCCACCGTGTCGAACGTGGACTGGCCCTCCGAGAGCGGGCTGTCCGCCGAGGTGCAGCGGGCGGAGCTGCTCGCACTCCTCGACACCGCCGTCGAGCGCCGGCTGAACGCGGTGATCCTCCAGGTCCGGCCCGCTGCCGACGCGTTCTGGCCCTCGAAGCTGGAGCCCTGGTCGCAGTGGCTGACCGGGGAGCAGGGGGTCGATCCCGGCTGGGACCCGCTGGGCACGGCCGTCGCCGAAGCGCACGCGCGCGGGCTGGAGCTACACGCCTGGTTCAACCCGTACCGCGTGGCCAACCACACCGACCTCGACCGTCTGGTGTCCACCCACCCGGCCCGGCGCAATCCCGGCTGGACGGTCGAGTACGGCGGCAAGCTCTTCTACAACCCCGGTCTGCCCGAGGTGCGGCGCTTCGTCCAGGAGGCCATGCTCGACGCCGTCTCGCGCTACCCCGTGGACGCGGTGCACTGGGATGACTACTTCTACCCGTACCCGGTGGAGGGGGAGTACTTCGACGACGACGACGCCTACGAGGAGTACGGCGCCTCCTTCGACTCCCGCGCCGACTGGCGCCGCCACAACACCGACACCCTGGTCCGCGAGATGTCCGCGCGGCTGCGGGCACTGCGGCCGGCGGTCCGCTTCGGCGTCAGCCCGTTCGCGATCTGGCGCAATTCCGACCGGGACCCGCTCGGCTCGCCGACGCGGGGCCTCGCGACGTACGACGACCTGTACGCGGACACCCGCACGTGGGTCAGGGAGGGCTGGGTCGACTACGTCGTACCGCAGGCGTACTGGCACATCGGGCACCCGACCGCCGACTACGCCGACCTCGTCCCCTGGTGGGCGAGGACCGTCGCGGGCACCGGCGTGGACCTGTACGTGGGGGAGGCGCTGTACCGCTGCGACGCGGACAGCCCCACGGCGGCCTGGCGCGACCCGGGGGAGCTGTCGAAGCACGTGCGGTTCGCGCGCGACTATCCGGAGGTCCGCGGCCACGTCTACTTCTCGGCGGAGCAGGTGGCCGCGGACCCCAACGGAGCGATGGCACGGGTGGTCGCCGACCACTACGGTTCGGCGGTGCCCCCGCGTTGATTCAGTGCTCGGGCTCGGGCTCCGCGGGGTGGCGGACCGTGCAGTCGGGTCCGGGAGCCATCAGGGCTTCGTGGCCGTCCTGGAAGCGGACCCGGTACGGCGGAGTTCCGTTCTCGCCCAGGACCTGGGTGATCTCGCCCACCTTGTCATGCTGTCCGACGATCCTGCCGTGCTGCACCAGCTGGTCGCCCTCGGTCGCGCGCATAACTGACCTCCTCGGTGGCGGTCCGATCCGGTGCTAGCAGTTTAGGTCGTCCTGCGGCTATTTGACCCGTTGGGTCACCGCAATGCAGACGAGCACCGCGCAGGCGGCGGCCGGCGCGGCGGGGGCGAGGTGCTCGCCCAGCAGCGCGACCGACCACACCAGGGTCAGCAGCGGCTGCGCGAGCTGGAGCTGGCTGGCCCGCGGCGCGCCGATCTCCGCCATGCCCCGGTACCAGACGTACAGGCCGAGGAAGGTGGAGCCGGCCGCCGCCCAGACCAGGCCGGCCAGCCCGTGGCCGTTCAGGTGCACCGGCTCGTACGCGAGCCCCAGCGCGGAGCCGGCCAGGCTGAGCGGCAGGCACAGCACCAGCGCCCAGCCGATCACCTGCCAGCCGGGCAGCGTCCGGGCGAGGCGTCCGCCCTCGGTGTACCCGGCGGCGCACACCAGCAGGGCGGCGAACAGGTACGCGTCGCCGACCGAGAGGGAGCCGCCGCTCTGCGCGAGCGTGAAGCCGAGCACGACCACGGCTCCCGCGACGGCCGCCGCCCAGAAGGTGCGCGAGGGGCGGGCGCCGGTGCGCAGCGCGGACAGCGCGGCGGTGGTGAGCGGCAGGAGGCCGACCACGACGGCGGCGTGCGAGGTCGTGGAGGTCGTCAGCGCGAGGGTGGTGAGCAGGGGGAAGCCGACGACCACCCCGGCGGCGACGACGGCGAGGCCCGCCCAGTGCTCGCGGGCGGGCAGCGGGACCCGCCGGGCCAGCAGGAAGGCGCCGGCGATGACGGCCGCGAGGACGCTGCGCAGGGCGACGAGCGACCACGGGCCGAAGCTCTCCAGTCCCCAGGCGGTGGAGGGGAAGGTCAGCGAGAAGGCGATCACGCCGAGCGAGGCGAGGACGGTACCCCGGCGTACGGAGCTGACCGCTATCGGGTTCGGGAGAGTAGCGCTATTCTGTGCTGTCATGTACGAGCGTAGCAGTGTGGCGGAGCTGGCAGAATCCCTGCGGTCCGAGCTCAACCGCTACTCGATGGGTGGAAAGCTGCCGTCGAGTCGGGCCCTGGTCGAGCGTTACCGGGTCAGCCCCGTCACCGTCTCCCGGGCTCTGGCGCAGCTCGCCGCCGAGGGTCTCGTCGTCACCCGGCCCGGCGCGGGCGTCTACCGTGCCTCGCCCCGTACGGCGGCCCCCGCCGCCGGGGACACCTCCTGGCAGGAGCTTGCCCTCAGCGCCGAAGGGGCCGGGGAGGTCGTCCCGCGGTCCGTCGACGCCTCCGGAGTACTGATCTCGCTGTCCGTGCCGCCGTCCGGGGTGATCGAGCTCAACGGCGGCTACCTGCACCCCTCCCTCCAGCCCGAGCGGGCCATGGCGGCCGCGCTGGCCCGGGCCGGGCGGCGGCCCGGGGCCTGGGGGCGGCCGCCGGTCGAGGGGCTGCCCGAGCTGCGCGACTGGTTCGCCCGGGAGATCGGCGGCTCGGTCGCCGCCGCCGATGTGCTGGTCACCGCGGGCGGGCAGAGCGCGCTGGCCACCGCCCTAAGGGCGCTCGCCCCGCCCGGGGCGCCGATCCTGGTGGAGTCCCCGACCTACCCCGGGCTGCTGGCCATCGCCCGGGCCTCCGGGTGCCGGCCCGTGCCCGTCCCGGTGGACGCCGAGGGGGTCCGGCCGGAGCTGCTGGCCGCCGCGTTCGAAGCGACCGGGGCACGGGTCTTCGTATGCCAGCCGCTGTTCCAGAACCCGACCGGTGCGGTGCTGGCCGCCGGGCGGCGGGCCGAGGTGCTGCGGATCGCCCGGGCCGCGGGGGCCTTCGTGGTCGAGGACGACTACGCCCGCGCGCTGGCCCACGAGGACTGCGGGCCGCTGCCCCCGACGCTCGCCGCCGAGGACGCGGACGGGGTGGTGGTGCACGTCCGGTCGCTGACCAAGGCCACCTCGCCCAGCCTGCGGGTGGGCGCGCTGGCCGCCCGCGGGCCGGTGGTGGACCGGCTGCGCGCCATCCAGGTCGTGGACAGCTTCTTCGTGCCCCGGCCGCTCCAGGAAGCCGCCCTGGAGCTGGTCGGCGCACCCGCCTGGCCGCGCCATCTGCGCACCGTGGCCGCCGAACTGCGGCACCGGCGGGACGTGCTCGCGGGGGCCCTGCGGCGGGAACTGCCCGGGCTGGCCCTGGCGCACCTGCCGTCCGGCGGTTACCAGCTGTGGGTGCGGCCGGCCGGGGGCGGCGACGACACCGCCTTCGCGGCGGCGGCCCTGCGCGCCGGGGTGGCGGTGGCGCCCGGCCGTCCCTACTTCTGCGCGGAGCCGCCCGGTCCGCACGTCCGGCTGAGCTTCGCCGGGGTTTCCGGCCCCGGGGAACTGGTGGAGGCGGTCCAGCGACTGCGCGCAGGCCTGGGCGGCGGGCTGCTGGACGGCCCGCTGACCGGCCCCGCCGCCGGCCCCGCCGGCAGCCCTCTGCACGGCCCCCTCGACGGCCCCCGCGACGGCCTCGGTCCTGACGCTTGACCAGCCGCGGTGCGCGGCTCACCATCACCGCATGCATGTTCGGGTTTCGCTCGTCGCCGCAGCCCGTAGTTCCTCGCTGCTCGCCGAGCGCTTCGACGACGACCGCCCGCTGGACGGGGCCGGCTGGCGTGCGGTGGAGTCCGCCGCGCGGGACCTCGTACCACTGGGCTCGGCCGAGCTGCGCTACTGCTCGCCGACCCCGCGCAGCCGGGCCACGGGCGAGGCCCTCGGGTACGCGCCCCTCGCGCAGCCCGCGCTGCGCGCGTGCGACATGGGCCGCTGGCGGGGGCTGACCCTGGCCGAGGTGACCGCCCACGAGCCGGGGGCCGTCGACCTGTGGCTGAGCGATCCCCGGGCCGCCCCGCACGGAGGCGAGTCCCTGCTCGCCTTCATCTCCCGGATCGGCGGCTGGCTCGACACCCGGCCCGCCGACGACGGCGGCGCGATCGTGGCGGTGGCGGAGCCCTCCGTGGTCCGGGCGGCCCTGGTCTACGCGCTGAAGGCGCCCCCGCTGACCTACTGGAACGTGGACGTCCGGCCGCTGTCCACGATGACCCTGACGGGCTGGTCCGGCCGCTGGCACCTCTCGCTGCAGGCCCCGGCGTAAACCGGTTGAGGCCGGCCGGCCGCGCTCCTAGCCTGCGGGGATGACCGGGATACACCTCACCACGCTCGCGGAGCGGCCCGAACTGGCCGACCGGCTCTGGGACATGAAGGACACGTGGCCGGCGTTCGCCTCCCACGACCCGCTCGCCTGGCTGCTGTACCCGCGGATGGTGGCCGAGCTGGCGGACCACGTCCTGGTCGCCACGGACGGCGACGCCGTGGTCGCCCGGGCCTTCAGCGTGCCCTTCGCGCTGCACGCGCCGGGCCGCGACGGGGTGCTGCCCGCGCAGGGCTGGGACCGGATCCTCATGTGGGCCTTCTCCGACCTGCGCCGCGGGGTGCGGCCCGACACGGTGAGCGCGATCGAGATCACCGTGGCCGCCGACCGGCAGGGCGAGGGCCTGTCCGGGCTCATGCTGGCCGCGATGCGGGAGAACGCCCGCGCGCGCGGCTTCATGGAGGTGGTGGCCCCGGTCCGGCCGAGCGGCAAACCCGCCGAGCCCGACACCCCGATCGACGCGTACGCGTACCGGACCCGCGCGGACGGTCTCCCGTACGACCCCTGGCTGCGCGTCCACGTCCGCGCGGGCGGGGTCATCGACTCGGTGGCCCCGCTCTCGATGACGATCACCGGCTCGCTCGCCCAGTGGCGCGAGTGGACCGGGCTGCCCTTCGAGACCGCCGGCCCCGTGCACGTGCCGGGAGCCCTGACTCCGGTCCGGTGCGAACCGGAGCAGGGGTACGCGGTCTACGTGGAGCCGAACGTATGGGTCCGGCACCGTCTCGTCGACGGGACGGCTTCCATACGGGCCGAATCACCGCCGGAGCAGGGTCTTTCCTGCTAGACATCTTCCCGGGGGCACCACGCGGTGCCCGATCCTCCGGCGGCCCTTCCCTCCGCGATCAAGAGCGTTGCATAAACGTGCGGAAGTACGTATAGTCATGCCATCGATGAGGAGGGTCCGATGGTGGTACGTGTAGCGGTGGCCGGAGCGAGTGGGTACGCGGGCGGGGAAGTCCTGCGCCTGCTGCTCTCGCACCCCGAGGTGGAGATCGGCGCACTGACCGGCAATTCGAATGCCGGACAGCTCTTCGGCTCCCTGCAGCCGCACCTCGTGCCGCTCGCGGGGCGGACCCTGGAGGCGACCACGCCCGAGGTCCTCGCCGGCCACGATGTCGTCTTCCTCGCCCTCCCGCACGGCCAGTCCGCCGCCGTCGCCGCCCAGCTCGGCGAGGACGTGCTCGTCGTCGACATGGGCGCCGACCACCGGCTCAAGGACTCCGCCGACTGGGACAAGTTCTACGGCGCACCGCACGCCGGGACCTGGCCCTACGGCCTCCCCGAGCTGCCCGGCGGCCGCGCCGCACTGGAGGGGACCAAGCGCATCGCGGTTCCCGGCTGCTTCCCCACGGCCGTCTCCCTCGCGCTCTTCCCGGCCTACCAGGGGCAGCTCGCCGAGCCGGAGGCCGTGATCGTCGCCGCCACCGGAACCTCCGGCGCGGGCAAGGCCCTCAAGACCCACCTGCTCGGCGCGGAGGTGATGGGCAACGTGACCCCGTACGGCGTGGGCGGCGGCCACCGGCACACGCCCGAGATGGTGCAGAACCTGAGCCCGCTCGCGGGACAGCGCGTCTCCGTCTCGTTCACGCCGACCCTCGTGCCCATGGCGCGCGGCATCCTCGCCACCTGCTCCGCGAAGGCCCGCCCGGGCACCACCGCCGAGTCGCTGCGCGCCGCCTACGAGAAGGCGTACGCCGACGAGCCCTTCGTCCACCTGCTGCCCGAGGGCCGGATGCCGTCCACCAAGTCCGTCCACGGTTCCAACGCCGTCCACGTGCAGGTCGCCTACGACGAGTCCGCGCAGCGGATCATCGCCGTGAGCGCCATCGACAACCTGACCAAGGGCACCGCCGGCGGCGCGGTGCAGAGCATGAACATCGCCCTGGGGCTCCACGAGAGCCTGGGTCTTTCCACGATCGGAGTCGCACCGTGAGCGTCACGGCAGCACAGGGATTCACGGCGGCCGGCATCGCCGCCGGGATCAAGGCCAACGGCAACCCGGACCTCGCCCTCGTGGTCAACAACGGGCCGCGTCTGGCCGCGGCGGGCGTCTTCACCTCCAACCGCGTCAAGGCCGCCCCCGTGCACTGGTCCGAGCAGGTCCTGCGCGGCGCCACCGTCGGCGCGGTCGTCCTGAACTCCGGCGGCGCCAACGCCTGCACCGGTCCCAAGGGCTTCCAGGACACCCACGCCACCGCGGAGAAGGTGGCCGAGGTGCTGAACCAGCACGGTCCGGGCGAGGCGTTCAACGCCGGCGAGATCGCCGTCGCGTCCACCGGCCTGATCGGCGTCCTGCTCCCCATGGACAAGCTGCTCCCCGGCATCGAGACCGCGGCCGCCGCCCTGTCGGAGGACGGTGGCGAGGCCGCCGCCATCGCCATCAAGACCACCGACACCGTGCACAAGACGGCCACCGTCTCCCAGGGGGGCTGGACCGTCGGCGGCATGGCGAAGGGAGCGGGCATGCTCGCCCCGGGCCTGGCCACCATGCTCGTCGTCCTCACCACCGACGCCGACCTGGACAGCGCCACCCTCGACCGGGCTCTGCGCGCCGCCACCCGCACCACCTTCGACCGGGTCGACTCCGACGGCTGCATGTCCACCAACGACACGGTGCTGCTGCTCGCCTCCGGCGCGTCCGGCCAGGTGCCGGCGTACGAGGAGTTCGCGGAGGCCGTACGCACGGTCTGCGACGACCTGGCCCGCCAGCTGATCGGCGACGCCGAAGGCGCCAGCAAGGACATCCGCATCGAGGTCATCGGCGCGGCCAGCGAGGACGACGCGGTCGAGGTCGGCCGGTCCATCGCCCGGAACAACCTGCTCAAGTGCGCCATCCACGGCGAGGACCCGAACTGGGGCCGGGTGCTCTCCGCGATCGGCACCACCAAGGCCGCCTTCGACCCGGACCGTCTCAATGTCGCCATCAACGGCGTCTGGGTCTGCAAGAACGGCTCCGTCGGCGAGGACCGCGACCTGGTCTCGATGAAGGACCGCGAGGTCCACATCACCGCCGACCTGTCCACCGGCACCGAGTCGGCCGTCATCTGGGCCAACGACCTGACCGCCGACTACGTCCACGAGAACAGCGCGTACTCCTCATGAGCGACGAGAAGGCCGGGCAGCCCGGCACCTCCGGCGGCACCGCCCGCAAGCACACCGCCCTGCCCAAGGCGCAGATCCTCATCGAGGCCCTGCCCTGGCTCACCCGGCACAACGGCAAGATCGTCGTCATCAAGTTCGGCGGCAACGCCATGATCGACGAGGACCTCAAGGCCGCCTTCGCCCAGGACGTCGTCTTCCTGCGCCAGGCCGGGCTCAAGCCGGTCGTGGTGCACGGCGGCGGCCCCCAGATCAACGCCCAGCTCGACAAGCAGGGCCTGGTCAGCGAGTTCAAGGCCGGTCTGCGCGTCACGACCCCGGAGGCCATGGACGTCGTACGCATGGTCCTGGCGGGCCAGGTCCAACGCGAGCTCGTCGGCCTGCTCAACCAGCACGGGCCGCTCGCCGTCGGCATGACCGGCGAGGACGCCCGCACCATCACCGCGACCAAGCACACCCCGGAGATCGGCGGCGAGGTCGTCGACATCGGCCGGGTCGGCGAGATCACCGCCATCGACACCGGCGCGATCGAGGCGCTGCTGGCCGACGGCCGGATCCCGGTCATCTCCTCCATCGCCGGCAGCGCCGACGACCACCACGTCTACAACGTCAACGCCGACACGGCGGCCGCGGCGCTCGCCGCCTCCCTGGGCGCCGAGACGCTGATGGTCCTCACCGACGTCGAGGGCCTGTACGCGGACTGGCCGCACAGCGACGAGGTCATCAGCCGGCTCACCGTCAGCGAGCTGGAGAAGCTGCTGCCCGAGCTGTCCAGCGGCATGGTGCCCAAGATGGAGGGCTGCCTGCACGCCGTGCGCAACGGCGTGAACACCGCCCGCGTGCTCGACGGGCGGGTCCAGCACTCGATCCTGCTGGAGATCTTCACGGACTCGGGCATCGGCACGATGGTCGTGCCCGACCCACAGCCCGAACGACAGTCAGGGGGAACGGCATGACGAAGGGCAACGGCAACCAGGAGTACCGGGCGCGCTGGCAGGGTGCGCTGACCAACAACTACGGCACCCCACCGCTCGCCCTCGTGCGCGGCGAGGGCGCCCAGGTGTGGGACGCCGACGGCAAGCAGTACACCGACTTCGTCGGCGGCATCGCGGTCAACGCCCTCGGGCACGCCCACCCTGCGATCGTGGCCGCCGTGACCGGTCAGATCTCGACGCTCGGCCACGTCTCCAACCTCTTCGCCTCCGAGCCGGTCATCGCGCTCGGCGAGCGGCTGCTCCAGCTCTACGGCCGCCCCGGCAAGGTCTTCTTCTGCAACTCCGGCGCCGAGGCCATCGAAGCCGCCTTCAAGATCGGCCGGCTGACCGGGAAGACCCACATGGTCGCCACCGACGGCGGTTTCCACGGACGGACCATGGGCGCCCTCGCCCTCACCGGCCAGCCGAAGAAGCAGGAGCCGTTCCTGCCGCTGCCGGGTGACGTCACGCACGTCCCGTACGGGGACGCCGAGGCCCTGCGGGCCGCCGTCACCGAGGAGACCGCGCTCGTCGTCATCGAGCCGATCCAGGGCGAGAACGGCGTCGTCGTACCCCCCGCCGGTTACCTGACGGCCGCCCGCGAGATCACCCGGGCCACCGGCACCCTGCTCGTCCTCGACGAGGTCCAGACCGGCATCGGCCGGTGCGGCCAGTGGTTCGAGCACCAGGCCCACGAGGGCGTCGAGCCCGATCTCGTCACCCTCGCCAAGGGACTGGGCGGCGGTCTGCCGATCGGCGCGGTGGCCGCCTTCGGCGCCGTGGCCGACCTGCTCCAGCCCGGCCAGCACGGCACCACCTTCGGCGGGAACCCGGTCGCCTGCGCCGCCGGCCTCGCGGTCATCGACACCATCGCCACCGAGGGGCTGCTCGACCAGGTCAAGGCGCGGGGCGAGCGGCTGCGCTCCGGGATCGAGTCCTGCGGGCACGCGCTGGTCTCCCACGTCCGGGGCGCCGGTCTGCTGCTGGGTATCGTGCTGACCGAGCCGCTCGCGCCCCAGGTGCAGCAGGCGGCTCAGGACGCCGGCTTCCTGGTCAACGCGCCCGCCCCCGACGTCGTACGGCTCATGCCCCCGTACGTACTCACCGAGGCCGAGGCGGACGCGTTCCTCCGGGCGCTGCCCGGCATCCTCGACGCAGCCAACGGGGACGGATCCGGAGAATGAGACGACGATGAGTCAGGCGCAGGACAACGAGCAAGGCGGACAGGCCGTCCCGCAGACCCGCACCGCGCGGCACCGCCGGATCGTGGACATCCTCAACCGGCAGCCGGTCCGCTCCCAGAGCCAGCTGGCCAAGCTGCTCGCCGACGACGGGCTGAGCGTCACCCAGGCGACGCTCTCGCGCGACCTCGACGAGCTGGGCGCGGTGAAGATCCGCAACACCGGCGGCGAGCTGATCTACGCGGTGCCCAGCGAGGGCGGCTTCCGCACCCCGCAGGCCCCGCTCGGGGAGTCGGCGAAGGAGGAGCGCATGCGGCGCCTCTCCGGGGAGCTGCTGATCTCGGCGGAGGCCTCCGCGAACCTCGTGGTCCTGCGCACCCCGCCGGGTGCGGCGCAGTTCCTCGCCTCGGCGATCGACCAGGCCGAGCTCCACGCGATCCTCGGCACGATCGCGGGCGACGACACCCTGATGCTGATCAGCCGCGACCCGGCGGGCGGCCAGGCCCTCGCGGACCACCTCCTGCGGCTGGCGCAGAAGGAAGGCTGACGCGGCGGCTTCCGGGTCAGTACCGGGTCACGGCCAGGTCCCCGGACGCCGTGCCGATCGCGATGTGCGGGCGGCGGCGCGGGTCCGCCCAGCGCAGGATCGCCCGCATGGCCCGCTCGGGCACGGACACGCAACCGGCCGTCGCGCCCCTGCCGTTGACGTGCAGGAAGATGCCGGCGCCCCGGCCGCGTACGGGCCGTTCGTAGTTGAAGGCGATCAGCAGCGCGTGCGCGTACTGCTTCTCGTAGGTCACCAGGTGTTCGGCCTCGCCCGGCGCGCAGTCCGCGGGCAGCGGCTCCACCCAGCGGTTGTAGTGGGCGGACGCATTGTCCTGGCACCACCAGGAGTCGCCGGTCACGCGCCGGTAGCCGTACTCCGTCCCGGCCGGAGCCCGCCGGATCCCGAAGGCGTACGGGAGCTCGTACAGGCCCGTCGGTGTGGTGCTGGTGCCCTGCGTACGGGTCGCGCCCTCGGTGAGGCCGTTCGCCCCGAAGCGGGCGGGCGCGCTCCCGGCGGCGAACCAGCGCCCCGCCCACCGGTCCCACCAGATCACCCGGCCGGTCGTGGATCCGGGCGCGGGCGCGACGGCGGTGATCAGCTGACTGCCGCCGCCGGTGTCGGCGAGACGGGCGGGCAGAGGCGCGGGACCCTGCGGCAGCAGGGTGGTGACGATCAGTGAGCCGGTGACGAGAGCGGTACGCAGCACACGTCAGACGGTACGGGGCGGAAGGGGCAGGGGCAGCGCAGGCAGGCCGTCGAGGCTCTTTTCGACCTTCTTCTCGCAGTACTCGGCGAACTCCTCGTCCGTCTTGCGGCCGAAGTACTCCGCGTGGAGGGTGCGCTCGCCCTGGTACTCCATGAAGGGGACGGCGTAGCCGCACACATCGGCGATCCGGCGGGCGTGGACGAGGATGATCGCCCGCGCGGCGGGCCCGTCGGCCTCGCCGAACAGGCCGATCAGCTCGGCCCAGCGGGGGTCGTCGCGGAAGACCGCCTCGCCCTCGCCGTGGATGCGCACGATGTTCGGCGGCCCGCTGAACGCACACCACATGAGGGTGATCCGGCCGTTCTCGCGGAGGTGGGCGATGGTCTCGGCGCCGCTGCCGCCGAAGTCCAGGTAGGCGAGCCGCTGCTCGTCGATGACGACGAGGGTCCCGGCGCGGCCCTTGGGGGACAGGTTGACGTGACCGTCACCCGCGAGCGGGGCGGTCGCGGTGAAGAAGACCGGCTGTTCCTCGATGAACGTGCGCAGTCGACCGTCTATGCGTTCATGCAGTTTTCCCATGATCTGTAGTATCCGCCCCCGTCCGGGTCGGACCGCACGTCGTCACACTCCGACACGTAGCAGCGCGCGTACCCGCCGCAGGTCCGCCCCGTCGAACACCGGGAGGCACCGTTTCAGCAGCTCCCGCATTTCGGCCCCATCGAGGGCTTCCCGGCGCACCGTCGCCTGCCAGTCCCACCGCCGGAGCAGGGTCACGGCCAGGTGGCGCACCTCCGGTTCGGGGTCTTCGAGCATGCCGGTCACCGCGCGCAGTCCGTCGACCGACCCCGGGGAGGCCAGCAGCCGGGCGGCGGCCCGGCGGGTGTGCGCGGGGTGGCCCGGACCGGTCCGGGCCGCCAGCCAGTGGGCCGGCAGCAGGGCGGCCGCCGGCCGGAGCGAGCGGGCGACCTCCCGGGCCACGGCCGGTGACGGATCGTCCAGCAGCGGCCGCAGTTCCTCCGGGCCGAAGCCCGGGGCGTCGAACAGCCGGAGTCCCGCGACGGCCGCCGCTCGCACGGGGCCTTCGCCGTGGCCGAGCAGGCCGCGCAGGACGGGCTCGTCCGCCCGGTCCGCGCACTCCGCGAGGCCGAGCACCGCTCCGGGCGAGGGGGAGTCCGCGCACAGCATCAGGTAGCGGGCGCGTGCGTCGCCGCCGTGCTGCCTCACGAGCCACCGGGCGCAGGCCCGGACCAGCCCCGACGGATCGCCGAGGTACCGCTCGGCCTCCCCGGCGCGGCCGTCCGCGCGCAGGGCTGTCACGCCCGCCGCCCGTACGGAACCGGCGCGGGCCCGCAGCAGCGCGTCGACCGCCGAGGCGTCGGAGCCGTGTGCGGCCAAGGCGGCCAGCGCGGCGTCGGTCCACAGCTGCCGCAGCACGGCGTCCGGTTCCCGGGCGGCCCGCCGGGCCAGTTCCGGTGCCCCGGCTCCCGGGGCCTCAAGGTCGATCCGTACGGCCGTCCGCCGGGTCCGCAGATCGGGGTGGCGGCACAGCCGCGCCAGGACCGCCGCGTGCGCCGGCTCGCGCAGCGCCGCCTCGAACAACGTCACGGCCCAACGGCCCTCCTGGCGTCCGCGCAGGTGCAGCACCATGGGCGTCACGGCGTGCAGGGTCTCCCCGGCGGTGTCCCGCAACGCGGCCGACAGGACCCGACGGGCGGCCGACCGGACCTGGGGAGTCCAGTCCGCGCAGCGCAGCACGACCAGCGGCAGCAGCTCCGGGATGCCCGCGGCCGCGACGACCGCCGCTTCCCGCACCCGCCCGTCCCAGTGGCACAGGGCCGTCGCGGCCCGGGAGCGCAAGCGCGCGGAGTCGTACGGCCGCAGGTACCGGACTCCGACGTCCAGCGCGGTCCAGGCGTCCGGGTCCTCGGTGTCGATCACCTCGTCGAGCGGGGCTCCGGTGCCGTCGGTGAGCTTCAGCGCCGCATCGCGGCCGGCGTACAGCTCCCACCTCAGGCGCTGTTGCAGCAGCTGACGGGCCCATCGCCGGACGACGGGGTCGCGGTGCGCGGTCAGCGCCCGGGCACACCGCCGCCGGACCAGGAGCGGGCGCAGCTCCAGCAGGTGCAGGCCCGCGGCCCGTACGGCGGCCGGCCGGCCGGGCGCGAACAGTTCCAGGAGCCAGGACTCCGGCCGGGTGCGGGCGTACGGGACCACGGCGGAGCGGACCGCGTCGGCGGCCGGGGCGTGCGGATCGGCCAGGTACGGCAGCAGCTGCTCGGGCGTCGCCGCGCCGCGTCTGCGCAGGCCGGACAGTGCGGCGGCCCGGACCCGGCCGTCGGGGTGTCCGGCAAGCCGCCACAGCAGCGCCACGTCCGAGGCGTCGCCGGTCTCGGCGAGCCCGTGGACGGTTCCGGGCGAAGGGGAGTGCGCGCACGCCGCGCGGTAGAGGGCGAGCGGGTCCCGTCCCATGGCGCGTACCTCCCGGCGGGCCGCCTCCCGTACCCGGGCCGCCGGGTCCGCGAGGAAGGCGTCCAGCTCGTCGGCGCGGCCCGCCCGGCGCAGGGCGCCGACCGCGCGGACGCGCAGCGGGCTGCGCGGGTGGGTGAGCAGGGTGTCGAGGAGGGGTCCGCGGGCCGTGTCCAAGACCTCCCGGGCGGCCTCCTCGCAGCGCCGCTGCACCGCGCGGTCCCGGCTCGCGGTGAGGACGGCCGCGAGCCGGTCGGATGTCAGGACCCCCGCGCGCAGGGCCAGTTCGAAGGCCTCCCGCCGGATCTCGGCGTACGTCCCGGTCACGATGAACTCCGCTGCCCGCTGCGGCGGGAGCACTCCGGAGCGCAGGGCCGCGAACCGTATCCGCGGCTCCGGGTCACCGGCGACGAGGGCCGCGACCCGGTCCGCCGGAAGGAGTCCGTACCCCAGGGCGGCCCGGACGGCGGCGAAGCGCAGTGCCGGGTCCGTGTGTTCCGTCAGTTCTGTGATCCGTTCCGTGATCCGCGCGTCCGGCGTGCCGCCGAGCCGTTCCAGGACCAGGTCCCAGGCCCAGGCGCCGTGCCGCCGCAGGCCCACGAGCAGCGCGAGGGGGACGAGCGCCCGTACGGCCCCGTCCTCGGCGGAGGCCAGTTCCGCGCCCAGCAGGGCGCGCGCCCGCTCCCGTACGGGCTCCGCCGCGTCGGCGCACCGGATCACGACCAGCGGCAGAACGCCGGGCCTGCCCGCCGCGTACCCGAGCGCGGCCTCCCGCACCAGGGGGTCTCCGTGGCACAGGCACAGGGCGAGCTCGGGCTCCGCCGGGGGAGCGGAGGTCCAGGTCACCCCGTGCCCCTCGTGCCAGTGCGGGGCGGCGCTCCAGTCGGCGATCTCGCGGCCGTCGAAGGAGTGCCATCCGACCTGGAGCGTGCGGTAGTACCTCCAGCCCGGATGCGTCTGCATGAAGACGGTGCTGTCGAGCCGGGTCCACGCCTCCGGAGCGTTGCTGACCGGGGGGCACCCCGGGCCCTTGCCGTGCAGCAGTCGCTCGGCGGGTGAGAGGTCATGGGTGCGCCCCAAGGGCGGCAGCATCTGCCTGACCGCACCCTAGGCCGCTGCACCCCCTGTGACCTCTTGTTATTCGGTCCATTGACGAAACATACGGTGTAGTGCATAGTTATGCCTGTCGTTGAATGCACCGTAAGGAGAAGCCCGTGACCGAGCGCGTCGTACTCGCCTACTCGGGCGGACTTGACACCTCCGTCGCCATCGGCTGGATCGCCGAGGAGACGGGCGCTGAGGTCATCGCCATCGCGGTGGACGTCGGCCAGGGTGGAGAGGACCTGGACGTCATCCGCAAGCGCGCGCTCGCCTGCGGGGCGGTGGAGGCCGAGGTCGCGGACGCCAAGGACGAGTTCGCCGACGAGTACTGCCTCCCGGCGATCAAGGCCAACGCCCTCTACATGGACCGCTACCCGCTGGTCTCGGCCCTCTCCCGGCCGACCATCGTCAAGCACCTGGTCGCCGCCGCCAAGAAGCACGGCGCCTCGACCGTCGCCCACGGCTGCACCGGCAAGGGCAACGACCAGGTCCGCTTCGAAGCCGGCATCGCCGCCCTCGGCCCCGACCTGAAGTGCATCGCCCCGGTCCGTGACTACGCGATGACCCGCGACAAGGCGATCGCCTTCTGCGAGGAGAAGCAGCTCCCGATCGCGACCACCAAGAAGTCCCCGTACTCCATCGACCAGAACGTCTTCGGGCGCGCCGTCGAGACGGGCTTCCTGGAGGACATCTGGAACGCCCCGATCGAGGACATCTACGAGTACACCGCGAACCCGGCCCTCCCGCGTGAGGCCGACGAGGTCGTCATCTCCTTCGTGGCGGGCGTGCCCGTCGCCATCGACGGCAATCCCGTCACCGTGCTCCAGGCCATCCAGCAGCTCAACGAGCGCGCCGGTGCCCAGGGCATCGGCCGGATCGACATCGTCGAGGACCGCCTCGTCGGCATCAAGTCCCGCGAGGTGTACGAGGCCCCGGGCGCGATCGCGCTGATCACCGCCCACCAGGAGCTGGAGAACGTCACCGTCGAACGCGAGCTGGCCCGCTACAAGCGGCAGGTCGAGCAGCGCTGGGGCGAGATGGTCTACGACGGCCTGTGGTTCTCCCCGCTGAAGCGGGCGCTGGACGGTTTCATCAACGAGGCCAACCAGCACGTCACCGGTGACATCCGGATGACCCTGCACGGCGGCCGCGCGGTCGTCACCGGCCGGAAGTCGGACGAGTCGCTCTACGACTTCAACCTCGCGACCTACGACTCGGGCGACACCTTCGACCAGTCCAAGGCCCAGGGCTTCATCGAGATCTTCGGCCTCTCCTCGAAGATCGCGGCCCGCCGCGACCTCGCCTGATCCGAGCTCGCGTACGGACCGCCTCCCCGTTACCTCCGCGGCGGGGAGGCGGTTGCACATCCAAAGTCCACGCCTTACAGGCAGTCAAAGTCATGCAGTCTTGAGGAGCAGTAGCTGTGAGCAGCAACAAGGGTGACGTCCGGCTCTGGGGCGGCCGGTTCGCCGACGGCCCCGCCGAGGCCCTCGCGAAGCTGTCCGCGTCGGTCCACTTCGACTGGCGCCTCGCGCCCTACGACATCGCCGGCTCCCGTGCCCACGCGCGCGTGCTGCACAAGGCGGGCCTGCTCACGGCCGAAGAGCTCGACCGCATGATCGCCGGTCTCGACCAGCTCGAAGCCGATGTGGCCGACGGTTCCTTCACCGGCACCATCGCCGACGAGGACGTGCACACCGCGCTGGAGCGGGGTCTGCTGGAGCGGCTCGGCGCCGACCTCGGCGGCAAGCTGCGGGCCGGCCGGTCCCGCAACGACCAGGTGGCCACCCTCTTCCGGATGTACCTGCGCGACCACGGCCGGATCATCGGCGGGCTGATCGCGGACCTCCAGGACGCGCTGGTCGGCCTCGCCGAGACCCACGCGGACGTGGCGATGCCGGGCCGGACCCACCTCCAGCACGCACAGCCGGTGCTCTTCGCCCACCACGTACTGGCCCACGTGCAGTCCCTGTCCCGGGACGCGGAGCGGCTGCGCCAGTGGGACACCCGGACCGCGGTCTCCCCGTACGGCTCGGGCGCCCTCGCCGGTTCCTCGCTGGGCCTGGACCCGGAGGCGGTCGCCGCCGACCTGGGCTTCGAGCGGGGCTCGGTCGGCAACTCGATCGACGGCACGGCCTCGCGCGACTTCGTCGCCGAGTTCGCCTTCATCACCGCGATGATCGGGATCAACCTGTCCCGGATCGCGGAGGAGATCATCATCTGGAACACGAAGGAGTTCTCCTTCGTCACCCTGCACGACGCCTTCTCGACCGGCTCGTCGATCATGCCGCAGAAGAAGAACCCGGACATCGCGGAGCTGGCGCGCGGCAAGTCGGGCCGCCTCATCGGCAACCTGACCGGCCTGCTCGCGACCCTCAAGGCGCTGCCCCTGGCGTACAACCGGGACCTCCAGGAGGACAAGGAGCCGGTCTTCGACTCCTGCGACACCCTCGAGGTCCTGCTGCCGGCCTTCACCGGCATGATGGCGACCCTGACGGTCAACCGGGAGCGGATGGAGGAGCTCGCCCCGGCGGGCTTCTCGCTCGCGACCGACATCGCGGAGTGGCTGGTCAAGCAGGGTGTGCCGTTCCGGGTGGCGCACGAGGTGGCCGGCGAGTGCGTCAAGGTCTGCGAGGCCGAGGGCATCGAGCTCGACCAGCTGACGGACGCCCAGTTCGCGAAGATCTCCGAGCACCTGACCCCCGAGGTCCGCACCGTCCTCAACGTCAAGGGGGCCCTGGCCTCCCGCAACGGCCGCGGCGGCACCGCCCCGTCGGCGGTCGCGACCCAGCTCACCGAGCTGAAGGCCGACTTGGTCATCCAGCACGCCTGGGCCGCCCACAAGCAGTAGACGCCGTGCCCGGAGGGGGGGGGGGGGGGGGGTGTTTCTTCCCCCCCCCCCGCGCGTCCGCCCCCCATAAGGGCGTCCCCCATTCTCTCTCC
>NZ_JBVHVF010000038.1:30945-57408 GCF_055564955.1 Streptomyces sp. NPDC028910
CACCCCAAAGGAGGAGAGCACGGTTTGCTCCCAAACCCGTCGGGACCCCCAAAAGCAAGCAAGCCCGCCCGGGGGGGGGGGGGCAGTCCCCCCCTCCCCCCCCCCCCCCCTCCGGCGCGTCCGCCTCCGGCAGGCGCGTCCGCCGTTCGCGCTCCGCGTCACGCGGCCCACTCCGCCAGCGTGTCGAAGTCCGCCCCGGTCAGGCCGATCCGCTCGTCGATCCGCAGCAGCAGCGCCCGCGCCGGGTGGCGCTGGTCGACGTACTCGCGGTCCATGGCCGTGATGTCGTCGTCGATCCAGGCGAAGGGGCGCTCGCCCGCGTACTCCAGGACGTACTGGGTCTTCCAGAAGGTGCCGCGCGGCGCCCGGCCGTGCATCACCGGCCAGTCGATGAACGGGAGCCGGGGCAGGCCCAGGGGCGGGCCTATCCAGTCGTTGGCCTCGTCCTTCCAGGTGGTGGCCCAGACGAGCTCGTACGCGTCCGCCAGCGCGAGCAGCTCCGCGCCGTGGGCATGGTTCAGCCAGACCCGCAGCGGCGCGGCGCTCTCGGCCCGAGTCCAGCCCGTCGGGCGCATCCGGTGGGTGGTGTAGCCCTCGGGCCGGCGCTGGGGCTTGGCCGCGTAGGGGTTCAGCGGTCCGTCGACATCGATCAGCAGCAGTGGCTTCGGTGACTTCATCGGCTTCAGCGGCTTCATCTCGGAAGGGTTCCTCCTCGGGCTGCCCGTGAGCAGCCCATTTTGCGATCGAATGAGACATGGGCGTCTCATTAGGGTTATGCTTGTCTCATGGCCATGGATCGTGACCAGGTGCTCCGCGACGCGGCCGCCCTGCTTTCCCGCAAGTCGACCGCCACGATGGACGAGGTCGCCCGGGCCGCCGGCATCGGCCGCGCGACCCTCCACCGGCACTTCGCCGGGCGCGACGCCCTCGTACGGGCCCTCGAAGAGCTCGGCATCCGGGAGTTCGAGGTGGCGTTCGACAACGCCCGTCTCGACGAGGGCAGCGCCGTCGACGCGCTGCGCAGGCTCGTCGCCGAGGCGGAGCCGAACGCCGAACTGCTGGCCTTCCTCGTCACCGAGAACCAGCTGTTCGAGGGCGACCAGATCAACGAGGGATGGGCCCGCCTCGACGCCCGCGTCGGCGCCCTCTTCCGGCGCGGCCAGGAAGAGGGCGACATCCGGATCGACCTGAGCCCCGCCTGGCTCACCGAGGCCCTCTACGGCCTCATCGGCACCTGCGCCTGGGCCGTCATGGACGGCCGGGTCGCCGCCAAGGACTTTCAGTACATGATCATCGAGCTGCTGCTCGGTGGCGCACGACGGAGCGTGGAGTGATGAGCAGGACCGAACAGCTCAAGCGGCGGACGGGGACGGAGGGCAGCAGCCCCGGGCGATGGCTGGCGCTCTCCGTCCTCGTGCTGGCCGTGCTGCTGGTCGCGGTCGACGCCACCGTGCTCGGGCTCGCCACCCCGTCCCTCTCCGAGGACCTCAAGCCGTCCGGCACCCAGCTGCTGTGGATCGGCGACATCTACTCCTTCGTCATCGCCGGACTCCTGGTGTCGATGGGCAGCCTCGGCGACCGCATCGGCCGCAAGAAGCTGCTCCTCGTCGGCGCCACGGCCTTCGGCGCCGTCTCGGTCCTGAACGCCTACGCGACCAGTCCCGAGATGATGATCGTCGCCCGGGCCCTGCTCGGCGTGGCCGGCGCGACCCTGATGCCGTCCACCCTCGCGCTGATCCGCAACATCTTCCACGACCCCAAGGAGCGCAGCCTCGCCATCGGCATCTGGGGCGCCACCGCCTCGGCCGGCGCGGCCGTCGGCCCGGTCGTCGGCGGAGCCCTGCTCCAGCACTTCTGGTGGGGCTCGGTCTTCCTCATCAACCTCCCCGTGATGATCGCCCTGGTCCTCGTCGGCATCAAGCTGCTCCCCGAGTCCAAGAACCCGGTCACCGGCCCCTGGGACCTGGTCAGCGTCGGCCTCTCCCTCGTCGGCGTCATCGGCGTGGTCTACGCCGTCAAGGAAGTCGCCACCCACGGCATGACCTGGGAGGTCGCGGTCACCGCCGGGCTCGGCGCGGGCGCCCTGTACGCCTTCGTACGCCGCCAGTTCACCCTGCCGTCCCCGCTGCTCGACATGCGGCTCTTCAAGCACCGCGGCTTCTCCGGCGCGGTCCTCGCCGATCTGCTCACCGTCTTCGGCCTCTCCGGACTGGTCTTCTTCCTCTCGCAGTTCCTCCAGCTCGTCCAGGGGCGCGGCCCGCTGGAGGCCGGTCTGGCCGAACTGCCCGCCGCCGTCGGCGCGGTGGCCACCGGTCTGGTCGCGGGCAGGTACGCGCGCAGGTACTCGGTACGGACCGTCGTGGCCGGCGGCCTCGCCGCCATCGGCCTGGCCCTCGCCGCCCTCACCGTGATCGACCAGCAGACGGGCTACCCGCTGCTCGGCGCGGCCCTGCTCGTCGTCGGCCTCGGCGCCGGCTTCTCCTTCACCGTCACCGCCGACGTGATCCTCTCCAGCGTGCCCAAGGAGCAGGCCGGTTCGGCCTCCGCCGTCTCCGAGACCGCGTACGAACTCGGCGCCGCCCTCGGCATCGCCCTGCTCGGCTCCATCGTCACCGGCGTCTACCAGGGCTTCAGCGCCCCGCCCGGCGTCGCCGGGCCGGTGGCCGACGCCGCGCACGAATCCCTCGGCGGGGCCGTCGAAGCGGCCGGGGCGCTGGACCCGCACACCGCGCAGCTGATGGTGGGCGCCGCCCAGGAGGCCTTCGTGGACGGCCTGCGCCTCGCCTCGGGCGTCGGCGCGGCCGTCCTCCTGGCCACCGCCGTGGCTGCCTGGTTCCTGTTGAAGGGCCAGCGACTCCAGGACGGCATCGAGCACTGACGCACCGTCAGCCCAGCGTGCGGTGACCGGAGTTGACATCGTGATCACCGGCGCGACACCATCCCCGCGATGGAGATCACCGACTTGACCCCGGCGGAGCGCCGCGTCTGGGACGCCTTCCCGCGCGGCGAGGGCGTCGACTTCCGGACGGATCCCGACGAGAACGGCGACGCCGGCGAGTCCTGGGGCCCCGAGCGGACCGTACGCGCCGAAGTGCTCGCCGCGCTACTGCTGAACGGGCCCACCATCGTGGGACAGGTCCCCGGGCTCAATGTCAGGGGCGCCCGGATCACCGGCAAACTGAACCTCAGGTACGCCGTCGTCGAGCACCCGATCCGGCTGCGCGCCTGCTGGTTCGAGCGTAAACCCCTGCTCTACGGGGCCCAGTTGCGGACTTTCGTGGTCAACGACTCCACGCTTCCCGGACTGACCGCCAACTCCGTGCGCGTGGACGTCTGGCTCAAGCTGTCCTGCTGCCGCATCACCGGACCGGTCCGGCTTTCCGGAGCCCGGATAGCCGGCGGCCTCTTCCTGCGGAAGGCGGTCATCGGGGCACCGCCCGCCGAGGGCACCCCCGCAGAGGAGGCTCCCGCAGGGGCCCAGGAGCCGCCGCTCCAGATCAACCACGCGGACATCGGCACCGACGTCATCGCCATGGAGCTCACCGTCCACGGCCAGACGCGCATCAACGGCACCACCGTCGGCGGCCAGATCAACCTGGACGACGCCCGCCTGCTCGCCCCCGGCGGCACCGCCCTGCACGCCGAGACCCTCACCGTCGGCACCGACGTACGGGCCATGCGCGCGCAGCTGCACGGCCGGGTCAACCTCACCGGCTCCCGCATCCCGGGCCAGCTCAACCTAGCCCACGCCCGGTTTGTGAACCCCGGCGGCGTCGCCCTGCGCGCCTCCAGCTGCGTCATCGGCGAGGTGTGGCTGAGGTCCTGCGAGACGTTACAGGGTGGGGTGAACCTGCGGCGCTCCCAGTTCGACATGCTGCACATGCCGCCGGAGACCTGGCCGGAGGAGATACGCATCGACGGGCTCACCTACCGCACCCTCGGCCCCCACCTGCCCGCCGAGGAGCGGCTGCCCGCCCTGGAGCGGGCGGATTCGGCGTATCTCCCGTACGCCTACGAACAGCTCGCCGCGGCCTACCGTACGGCCGGCGACGAGGCCGCGGCCCGGACCGTCCAGCTCGCCAAACTGCGAAGGCACCGCCACACCCTGCCCCGGCCCGCCCGGCTGTGGGGGCAGCTCCAGGACGTCACCGTCGGCTACGGCTTCCGGCCGCTGCGGGCGGTCGGCTGGCTGCTGGCCCTGCTGCTGACCGGAGCGATCGCCTACGGAATCGAGCCGCCGCGGGCCCTGAAGGCGGGCGAGGCCCCGGACTTCAACCCGGTCTTCTACACGCTCGACCTGATGCTGCCGATCATCGGCTTCGGCCAGGAGCAGGCCTTCGCACCGAGCGGCTGGCACCAATGGCTGTCGTACCTGTTGATCGTGACCGGCTGGGTCCTCGCCACCACCACGGCGGCGGGCATCAGCCGGTCACTCCAGCGGCAGTGAAGCGGGCTCAGGCCGCCTTGGCCTTGGTCGCGTACATGTCCACGTACTCCTGGCCCGACAGCCGCATGACCTCGGCCATCACCGAGTCGGTGACGGCCCGCAGGACGTAGCGGTCGCGGTCCATGCCCTCGTAGCGGGAGAACTCCATCGGCTCGCCGAAGCGGACGGTGACCCGGCCCGGGCGCGGCATGCCGGCGCCGCCGGGCTGGAGCTTGTCGGTGCCGATCATCGCGAACGGCACCACGGGGGCGCCGGTCATCAGCGTCAGGCGGGCGATGCCGGTGCGGCCGCGGTAGAGCCGGCCGTCGGGGGAGCGGGTGCCCTCGGGGTAGATGCCGAAGATCTTGCCCTCTTCGAGGATCCGGCGGCCGGTCATCAGGGCCGCGACCCCGCCGTTGGCCCCGTCACGGTCGACGGGGATCATGCCGGAGCCGGTGAAGAACCAGGCCATGAGCCGGCCCTTGATCCCCTTGCCGGTCACGTACTCGTCCTTGCCGATGAAGTGGACCGTGCGGTCGCACACCAGCGGCAGGATCATGGAGTCGATGAAGGTGAGGTGGTTGCCCGCCAGAATCACAGGTCCGGAGCCGGGGATGTTCTCGATGCCCTCCACGCGGGTGCGGAACATCATGCGCATGACCGGTCCGACAGTGGCTTTGATGAGCTTCGTACGGAACAACGTGGGCCCTCCGGCATCGAAAAGCGGCTCGCGCACCCACCACTCGGCAGTAGCGCAGGTGAGGACGATACTCGCGGGTCAGCTCCGAGCGCACATCGGGTTCACGTGTCGGATACGTATTGTTGACGCGCGTTTTCGCCAAGTTCCCCGGATGTGCCGTCGCCGCACCCCCTGTGGCCACCACCGTTTGCCTACCATCGGCACGCCGGTCGCGGGCCGGGAGATGCCGCGGCTGCACGGTTTCCACGACGAGGAGTGGCTCATGACACAGGGTGGGGCAGCGCGGCGCACGGTCCTGGGGGCGGCCGTACTGGCGGCGGGGACCGGGATCACCGGACTCGCGGCGGGATCCGCATCGGCCGCATCGGCCGCATCGGGCGCCTCCGCCGCGAGCGGCGGACAGGGCGGCCACGGCGGACAGGGCGGCCACGGCGACGGAGGGTACCGGGACCTCCCCCACCCGACGGTCATCGGCCATCGCGGAGCCAGCGGCTACCGGCCGGAGCACACCCTCGGCTCCTACCAGCTCGCCCTCGACCTCGGTGCCGACGTCGTCGAGCAGGACCTGGTCCCGACCCGGGACGGCCACCTGGTGTGCCGCCACGAGAACGAGATCGGCGGGACCACCGATGTGGCCGACCGCCCCGAGTTCGCCTCGCGGCGCACCACCAAGTCCGTCGACGGGCTCTCCGTCACCGGCTGGTTCACCGAGGACTTCACCCTCGCCGAGCTGAAGACCCTGCGCGCGAAGGAACGTATCCCCGCCCTCCGCCAGCGCAACACGCTCTACGACGGCCAGTGGGCCGTACCCACCTTCGAAGAAGTGCTCCGCTGGGCCGACCGCGAGGGCAAGCGGCGCGGCAAGAGGGTCTGGCTGCACGTCGAGACCAAGCACCCCAGCTACTTCCGCGGCCTCGGCCTCGGCCTGGAGGAACCCCTCGCCAAGCTGCTGCGCCGCTACCGGCGCGACGGGCGCGATGCCGCCGTCTTCCTCCAGTCCTTCGAGCCCTCCAGCATCCAGCGGCTCTCCCGGCTGGTCTCCGCGCCCCGCGTGGTCCTGCTCTCCGCGGCGAACACCCGCCCCTGGGACTTCGAAGAGGCCAAGGACCCGCGTACGGTCGCGGACCTGGTCAAGCCCGAGGGCCTGAAGTGGATCGCCGGCTTCGCCCAGGGGATCGGCCCGACCATGGACCTGATCCTCCCTCGCGACGCGGCGGGCAGGCTCGGTGCCCCGACCAGCCTGGTGAAGGACGCGCACGCGCGCGGGCTGGTGCTGCACCCCTACACCGCGCGCAACGAGAACAACTTCCTGCCGGCCGAATACCGCAGGGGCACGGATCCGGCCGCGTACGGGGACGCCCTGGGCGCTTTCCGGACCTACTTCGAACAGGGCATCGACGGCATCTTCACCGACAACCCGGACACCGGACTGCTCGCGGCGGAGGCCTTCCGTCCGGGCCGCCGCCCCGTCAACCGCTGAGCGCTGCTTCCCGTACGAGTGGGCCGGGCCCGGCGGGGAAACCGCCGGGCCCGGCCCGCACGTCCCGCTCGGCATGGACCTGCTGAAGGACCCCCACCTCCTCGACGAACTGGGCCCACTGCTCTCCGCGGAGGCGGCCGCGGAGGCGCCGGGCACCGGAGTGGACGCGGCCGACCTGGAACAAGCCGTCTGGGTCAGGCTGCTGGAGAGCGGCCCGCGCGCCCCGGGCCCCACCGGCCGCGCACGCTGGCTGAGCCGGGCGGTGCGCGCGGAGGCCCGGCTGGCCCGGCGACGCGCTCGGCGAGAGATCCCCTACGGAGCCACCCCCGCGGACCCGGGCGGCGAACCGGAAGACGCCCTTCTGCACGGGGAGGAGAACCGCGCACTCCGATCGGCCGTCGCCCGCCTGCCCGGACGCTGTCCCGAGCTGATGAAGGCACTTCTTTCGCCCAGAGACCTCACTTACCGTGAAATCGCAGGAGAGTTGGGTATCTCACAAGGAAGTTTAGGGCCCGTCCGTTCCCGTTGCCTGGGATGTCTGCGCAGAATGCTGGCTGCAGAGGTTGCGGCTCCTGGCCTGCGGGGAAAGGAGCGGTAGACCATCGGGCTACCAGGTGAGCTGGAGGCATGCGCACATGGGCATGAGCGTGACCATTTCGGCGGCGGCTGCCGAGGACGCTGAGCAGATCTTCAAACTGCAGTACCTGGCCTTCCAGAGCGAGGCCGAGCTGTACGGCAACTACCTCATCCAGCCGCTCACCCAGTCCCTGGACTCCCTGAAGGCGGAGCTGGCGGCGGACACCGTCCTGGTGGCCCGGCTCGGCGACGAGATCGTCGGCACCGTGCGCGGCAGCGTCGACGAGGACGGCACCGGCAAGATCGCCAAGCTCTGCGTCCATCCGCGCCTGCAGGGCCACGGGCTCGGCGCGCGCCTGCTGCGCGCCGTCGAGGAAGCCCTCGCGGGCCCCGGCACCACCACCCGCTTCCGCCTGCACACCGGACACAAGAGCGAATCCAACCTGCGCCTCTACCGCAAGGCCGGCTACGTCAAGGTCGGCGGCCGCACGGCCTCCGACGGCGTACAGCTGGTGATCCTGGAGAAGGAAGCCAAGGACCCGACCGACTTCGCGGTCAGCGCCTGACCCTGGTCGACCCTGGTCGACCAGGGTCGATGCAGGTCGACGCCCGGATCAGCGCTTGCGCAGCCAGAGCATCCCGGTGATCGGCAGGATCACCGGGATGAACAGGTAGCCCATCCCGAACTGGGACCACACGGTCGTGTCGGGGAAGGCCTCGGGGCGCACCAGGGTCCAGGTGCCCACGGCCAGTACGCCGGCCAGCTCGGCGGCGCAGCACACCAGCGCCGCCTTGCGGGCCTTCTCCCCGCCGCGCACCAGTGAGTACGTGATGAACGCGTAGGCCAGCGCGGCGACGGCCGACAGCGAGTACGCCAGCGGCGCCCGGTCGAATTCGGTGGAGATCTGGAAGGCCGATCGGGAAACCGCGCCCACCACCATCACCCCGTACAGCCACACCAGGAGCAGTCCCGGTCCGGAGACCAGGCGCCGGCTCCCGGGGGCAGTGGCGGTCGTCGTGTCAGCGTCAGGCACCGGTGGTTCCCCAGATGTCGTAGAGCCGTACTTCGAGGACGGCCAGGACGACCGCGCCGGCGGCCACCGTCACCGATCCCCACTTGGTCCGCTCGCCCAGCGAGAGCATTCCGGCCGCCGGTACCGCGGCGAAGGCGCCCACGAGATAGGCCACGAAGATCACCGTGCCCTCGTCGGGCTTGTCGCCCCGTGCCAGCATGACCAGGCCGGTCACCAACTGGGCCAGGACCAGCACGGTCACGACGGCCATGCCGATGAAATGCCAGTCCTTGGTCGGCTGGTCCCGCCACGCGGCGAAACCGCACCAGGCGGCGAGGGCGAGTGCGGCCACGCCGATGGCGACCGTCAGGGCGTCGAGCATGCAGCGAGGGTATTACGGGCCGAAAGACCCGATGCGCGCACCCCTGTTCCCGGCCCCTTTTCCCGGCCCCTGTTCCGGCCTGCCCGGGCCGGGAACCCCGGACGAGCGCCCGGCCCGCGGACCGTGGTCTTGACCACAGCGGAACCCGCCGCCGCACTCTTGGGCGGGCGCCGTACGCGACCGTCGGCCGTATCGGCGCAGGTCAGAGCGGAAGCGCGGCAGTCGGGGCGGGCCGTCGGCGCTGACGGATGGTGTCCGGCATGCGGTCGCGGCGCGTCCGTTATCCGGACGGCTTTGATCGGTGACGGGATACGTCTGCTTTACTGGGGCCCATGACCACGACGAGCAGCCGCACCCTTGCGACCGAGGCGACGATGACGCCCGGTGCTCGTTGTATGTGTCGAATGTGCGCCTTCTGAGGGCCCCTTCCTGAGCCTCGCGCCCCGAAGCGAGACCGGCCGCGCCAGTGCGTCACCAGCTGATGAACGGCCCGGCTCACTCCTGCCCCGCGCATGCGTCGAAGCCATCGTTTTCTGACGGTTCGTCCCGTATCGCGTCCCAGATGTTTGCCCCGTGCCCGGCACCCCGCTGCGCCGTGCACTCGACAGCGACGGAATTCCTGTGATCACCACATCGGGCCTCACGAAGGTCTACCAGTCCCGTGGCCGTGAGGTCACCGCCCTGGACGGCGTCGATCTCCACGTCCGCGAGGGCGAGGTCTACGGAGTCATCGGCCAGAGCGGCGCGGGCAAGTCCTCCCTGATCCGCTGCGTGAACCTGCTGGAGCGTCCCACCACCGGCACCGTGAGCGTCGACGGAGTCGACCTCACCGCGCTCGCCGGCCGCGGCCGTCGCGCCGGCAAGGAGCTCCGCGAGGCCCGCAGCCGCATCGGCATGGTCTTCCAGCACTTCAACCTGCTGTCCTCGCGCACCGTCCAGGGCAACGTCGAGCTGCCCCTGGAGATCCTCGGCCTCTCCGGCCGCGAGCGCTCCCGCAAGGCCCTCGAACTCCTCGACCTGGTCGGCCTCGCCGACAAGGCCAGGGCCTACCCCACCCAGCTCTCCGGCGGCCAGAAGCAGCGCGTCGGCATCGCCCGCGCCCTCGCCGGCGAGCCCAAGGTGCTCCTCTCCGACGAGGCCACCAGCGCCCTGGACCCCGAGACCACCCGTTCCATCCTCAAGCTGCTGCGCGACCTCAACCAGCAGCTCGGCCTCACCGTGCTGCTCATCACGCACGAGATGGACGTGGTCAAGTCCGTCTGCGACTCGGCCGCCCTGATGAAGAACGGCCGCATCGTCGAGTCCGGCACGGTCGCCGAACTGCTCGCCACCCCCGGCTCCGAGCTCGCCGGCGAACTCTTCCCCGTCACCGGCGCCGCCACCGGCCCCGACCGCACGGTCGTCGACGTCACCTTCCACGGCGAAGCCGCCGCGCAGCCGGTCATCTCCCAGCTCTCGCGCACGTACAACATCGACATCTCGATCCTCGGCGCCGCGATGGACACCGTCGCCGGCCGGCAGATCGGCCGCATGCGCATCGAGCTGCCCGGCCGCTACGAGGACAACGTCGTGCCGGTCGGCTTCCTGCGGGAGCAGGGCCTCCAGGTCGACATCGTCGACGACTCCATCGACGACCCGATCGACGACGAACTGGCCGCACTGGTCAAGGATGGTGCCAAGTGACCTGGTCCGAGATGCAGCCCCTGCTCACCCAGGGCACGTACGACACCTTCTACATGGTCCTGTGGGCCACCGTGGTCACCGTCATCGGCGGACTGCCGCTCGGGGTCCTGCTCGTCCTGACCGACAAGGGCGGACTGCTGCAGAACCGTCCCGTCAACAAGGTCGTCGGCCAGATCGTGAACATCGGCCGCTCGATGCCGTTCATCATCCTGCTGATCTGGATGATTCCGGTCACCACGTGGGTGATCGGGGTCCTGACCCCCACGCCCACCTACATCGGGCCCACCGCGATGATCGTGCCACTCTCCGTCGGCGCCATCCCCTTCTTCGCCCGTCTCGTCGAGACCTCCGTCCGCGAAGTGGACCACGGTCTGGTCGAGGCCGCCCAGGCGATGGGCGGCGGCATCCCCACCATCGTGTGGAAGGTGCTGTTGCCGCAGGCCCTGCCCTCGCTGATCTCCGGCCTCACCACCACCGTCATCGCCCTCATCGGCTACTCGGCCCTGGCCGGCGCGGTCGGCGGCGGCGGACTCGGCACCCTGGCCATCACCTACGGCTACCAGCGCTTCGAAGGCGACTTCATGCTCGCCACCGTGGTCGTGCTGGTCGTCATGGTCACCGCCATCCAGCTGATCGGCGACGGCGCGGTACGACTCCTCGCGCGCCGAGGCCGGGCAGCCTGAACAGACCTTCTCCCCCCAACGGCCCGCACTTGTCGTGCTCGGGCTCAGTCCGCACCACCAAGAAAGAGGCACTCTTCGTGCGCAAGAACACCAAGCTCACCGCCGTCGCCGTCACGACCGCCGCGCTCGCCCTGGGCCTCACCGCCTGCGGCAGCTCCTCCGACCCGGCCGCCAAGAAGGCCGACGGCACGACCGACACCAACGCCGCCCTCGTCGTGGCGGCGTCCCCCACTCCGCACGCGGACATCCTCAGGTTCGTCAAGGACAACCTGGCGGCGAAGGAGGGCCTCAAGCTGGACGTCAAGGAGTTCACCGACTACGTCCTGCCCAACAAGGCCACTCAGGACGGCCAGGTCGACGCCAACTACTTCCAGCACAAGCCGTACCTCGACGACTTCAACGCGAAGAACGCCACCACCGTCGTGCCGGTCGTCACCGTGCACCTGGAGCCGCTCGGCCTCTACTCCAAGAAGGTCAAGGGCCTGGCGGACATCAAGCCCGGCCAGACCATCGCCGTCCCCAACGACAACACCAACGAGGGCCGTGCGCTCCACCTGCTCGCGAACAACGGCCTGATCACCCTCAAGGACGGCGTGGGCACCACCGCCAAGCTGTCCGACATCGCCGACGCCAAGGGCCTGAAGTTCAAGGAGCTGGAGGCCGCCACGCTGCCCCGCGCCCTGTCCGACGTCGACGCGGCCGTGATCAACGGCAACTACGCCATCGAGGCCGACCTCAAGCCCGCCACGGACGCTCTGGCGCTGGAGAAGGCCGAGGGCAACCCCTACGCCAACTTCCTCGCGGTCAAGGACGGCAACCAGAACGACCCGCGGGTCCAGAAGCTCGCCAAGCTCCTGAACTCCGACGACGTCAAGAAGTTCATCGAAGAGAAGTACAAGGGCTCGGTCACCCCGGCCTTCGCCGCCCCGGCCTCCTGAGCCGACGGGCCGACCCCGTCGTCAGCCCTACGCGGTCAGGTATCTCGGCCCCGCACGCCCCTGTCGGCGCGCGGGGCCGAGCTCTGCCCGCTTCCGGGCAACCCGGCCCTGCACATCCCCCGGTCGATGCTGCATGCTGTGGCCTACGACCCGCAGAGGCGGTCCCGCACGAACGGTCCCCCACCGCGGTCGCATCGCACCACGGTCGCACCACGGTCTCAGGCATGGAGCTGCGCATGACTACCACCTTCCCGGACGTCACCATCAGCACGGACCGGCTGGTGCTGCGCCCCTTCGAGGAAGAGGACGTCACCGCGCTCACCGAGATGATGAACGACGAGAACGTCACCGCCTGGACCTCCGTGCCGCACCCCTACACCCACGCCGACGCGCACGGATGGGCCACCCGGCACTCCCACGCCGAACGCACCGAGGGCCGCGGCATCGTCTTCGCCGTCACGGAGTTCCTCACCCAGCGCCTCGTCGGCGTCGTCCACCTCCAGAACACCAACTGGCGCACCCGCGCCACCGAGGTCGGCTACGTCACCGCTCCCTGGGCCCGCGGCGAGGGCTACGCCAGCGAGTCCGTACTGGCCGTCGCCCAATGGCTCTTCCGCGACCAGGGATTCGAGCGCCTCGAACTGCGCACCGCCGCCGACAACACCGCCTCCCAGCAGGTGGCCCAGAAGATCGGCTGCATCAGCGAAGGCGTCCTGCGCAACGCCTGGATAGTGCGTACGCAGACGGCCGACGGCGGCTGGACCGACACCCGCACCGACCTCATCATCTGGAGCCTCGTCCCCGAGGACCTCGACGAGGGCGACGGCTACGACGGGTACGACGGCTACGACGGATACGCCGCCTTCGGGCAGCGCGCCGACGCGAACGGATACGCCGTCGGCGCGGACTGGAACTGAACCGATGACCAGGTAGTCTCACCGTGCCCGCCCCCCGACGAAGCTTCGCCCGCCCCACACCAGGAGACTGACGAGATGGCCGACCGGGTCACGGTGATCGGCTGGGACGGTTCGCCCCTGACCGCGGCCGCCCGGTCCGCGCTCTCCGCCGCCACCCTCGTGGCCGGCGCCGCCCACCACCTCGCCCTCCCCGAAGTCCCGCCCACCGCCGAACGCATCCGCCTCGGCAGCCTCGGCCTCGCCGCCCGCCGCATCGCCGGCCACCGCGGCACCGCGGTGGTCCTCGCCGACGGGGACCCCGGCTTCTTCGGCGTCGTACGCACCCTGCGCGCCCCGGAGCACGGCCTGGAGGTCGAGGTGGTCCCGGCCGTCTCCTCCGTGGCCGCCGCCTTCGCCCGCGCCGGCATGCCCTGGGACGACGCCCAGATCGTCGTCGCCCACCGCCGCACCCTGCGCCGCGCCGTCAACGTCTGCCGCGCCCACGCCAAGGTCGCCGTCCTCACCTCGCCCGGCGCGGGCCCCGCCGAACTCGCGCTGCTCCTCGGCCCGGTCCACCGCACCTTCGTCGTCTGCGAGGAACTCGGCACGGACCGGGAGCAGGTGAGCGTCCTCACCTCCGACAAGGCCGCCGACCACAACTGGCGCGACCCGAACGTCGTCATCGTCATCGGCGGCGGACAGGCCCCGGCCGCCGAGCCGGGCTGGCTGTTCGGCCAGAGCGCCGCCCAGGCGGCCGACCGCGGCTGGGCACGGCCGCAGGCCGACGCAGGAGAAGGCGAGTCGGCGCAGCTGCGCGCGGCACAACTCGCCCGGCTCGGCCCCCGCACCGGCGACCTCGTCTGGGACATCGGCGCCGGATCCGGCGGCGTGGCCGTGGACGCCGCCGCCCTCGGCGCCGCCGTCATCGCCGTGGACGCCGACCCGGGCGCCTGCGAACGCGTAACTGCCGCCGCCCGCAAGCGAGGAGTGCGGCTCCAGGTCGTCGCCGGACGCGCACCGCACGTACTGGAAGACCTGCCCGAGCCCGACGTCGTCCGCGTCGGCGGCGGCGGAGCCGAGGTCGTCGCGGCCGTCGCCGACCGCCGCCCCGAACGGATCGTCAGCCACGCCTCCACCCGCGACGAGGCGGAGGCCATCGGCCGCGCGCTCACCGAACACGGGTACGCCGTCGAGTGCGCCCTGCTCCAGTCCGTCGGCCTGGACCCCCGCACCTGGGCCGAACAGGACCGTTCCGTCGTGTTCCTGCTGGCGGCAGAACGCCCCGGGACCCGCTGAGGCGAGGCCCGATGTAGGCTGGCCGATCGTCGTACCGCCCCGGACGATTCGGGCATCGCGGCACCGCCCGGACACGGGACGTGGCGCAGTCCACAGAGGACCGTGGCGGTTCTGGCCGCCACGATCGCGAACGGGCGCGACAATGCTTACTGGTTGTCGTGCAGGAGCATGTGAGACGGACTTCGTCGCACCGCAACCCCGCACGGCAACTCCGCTCGGCGGCCTCGTGGGCGACCGGGCGATCGAAGAGGCAACACCGATGGGCGAGGGGTACGCATGACTGACACCGGCCAGGTCCCGGGCGAGGGTCTCCCGGACAACGCGGGCATGGTGGATCAGCAGGGCATCCCCGCTCCGGTCCAGATCCCGCCACCGCTGCCCGCCGGCTACGCCTTCCAGGACCTCATGGACGACCCGGCCGAGCCGGAGGACGAGGAACTGCTGCTGATGCCGAGCGGCCAGGGAGCGTGGAGCGACCCGCAGGTCGTCCCGCCGGCCCCCGCCTTCCCGGTCGACCCGCAGCTTCCCGAGCCGCAGATGTACGCGGACGCCTCCTACGGCGCCGAGCCCGCGTACCCGCAGGCTCCGGCGGCGTACGCCGAGCCCGCCGCGTACCCCGGATTCCCCCAGCCCTCCCAGCCCTCCTTCCCCGACACCCCGTACAGCGCGGGCGCGCACGAGACGGGCGGTCGTGACTCCGGCGCGCTCGACCTCGGCGGGCTCGTCGTCCCGACGCCGGTGGCACCCGCCGCGCCGGTGGCCCCCGCGGCCCCCGTCCGGCGCCCGCTGCACATGGGTCCGCCCGTGCCCGAGGCCACCGGCGGAGTCGTACGGTCCCTCGCGGACCGCGGCCCGGCCGCGGCGCCCGCCCCGGCCGCTCCGGCTCCGGTCCGCCAGGCCGGGCCCCCGACCGCGGGGCCGGAGTACCTGGACATCCCGCGCGCGGAGGCCGCCCCGGCCCCCGCGCCGCAGCTGGCCGAGATCCCGCCGCAGGCCGGGGACCCGTGGACGCCGGAGCCGGTCTCCGTTCCGCAGCCCGAGTCCGCCTTCGCGCCCGAACCGGAGGCGGCCGAAGCCGCGCCGGTTGCCGCCGCCCCGGAGCCCCAGTCCCAGCCCGAGCCCGAGCCGGTCGTCGTGCCGGACCCGGAGCCGGTCGCGGCGGCAGCCCCGGAGCCCGGGCCCGTCGCGGCCGTCGAGCCCCCGGCCGAGCCGGTGGCACCCGTCGAGCCCGCTGCTCCGGCCGAGCCGGTCGAGGCCGCCGAGCCCGCCGAGGCCGTCGTGCAGGAGCCGCTCGCGGCCGAGGCCGCCCCGGTGGAGCCGGTGCCCGCGGCCGCCGCACCCGCAGAAACGGTGGTGCAGCCCGTCGAGCCCGCGCCGGAGGTGCTCGCCGAGCCCGCCCCGGCCGAGCCCGTACCGGCCGAGGCCGTCGCCGAGCCCGAGTCCCTTCCGGCCGAGCCGGAGCCCGTCGAGGCCCAGCCCGAGGCGGTCGACCCCGCCCAGCCCGAAGCGATCGACCCGGCCCAGCCCGAAGCGATCGACCCGGCCCAGCCCGAGGCGGTCGACCCGGCCGAGCCCGCCGCCGGCGACCCGGCCCCGGCCTACGCCGACGCCGAGCGCGAGGCCGTCCTGCGCGTCATGCGCGAGCGCCGCGACATCCGCAAGGGCTTCCGTACCGACCCGATCCCGCACGAGGTGCTGCTCCGCGTCCTGGAGGCGGCCCACACCGCGCCCAGCGTCGGCCACTCCCAGCCCTGGGACTTCGTCGTCATCCGCTCCGCCGAGACCCGCCGGACGATGCACGAGCTCGCCCAGCGCCAGCGCGAGGCCTACGCGAAGTCGCTGCCCAAGGGCCGGGCGAAGCAGTTCAAGGAACTCAAGATCGAGGCCATCCTCGACACCCCGGTGAACATCGTCGTCACCGCCGACCCCACCCGCGGCGGCCGCCACACCCTCGGCCGGCACACCCAGCCGCAGATGGCCCCGTACTCCTCGGCCCTCGCCGTCGAGAACCTCTGGCTCGCCGCGCGCGCCGAAGGCCTCGGCGTCGGCTGGGTCAGCTTCTTCGACGAGCGCGAGATGGTCCGCGAGCTGGGCCTGCCGGAACACCTGGAGGTGGTCGCGTACCTGTGCGTCGGGTACGTCGACGAGTTCCCGGAGGAGCCCGAGCTCGCCCAGGCCGGCTGGTCCCAGCGCCGGCCGCTCTCGTGGGTCGTACACGAGGAGACGTACGGCCGCCGCGCGCTGCCCGGCGAGGAGCCGCACGACCTGCTCTCGGAGACGGTCGCCAGCATCCGCCCGCTCGACGCGAAGGCGCTCGGCGAGGCGTGGGAGCGGCAGAAGCGCATGACGAAGCCCGCCGGAGCCCTCGGCATGCTGGAGATCATCTCGGCGCAGCTCGCCGGCCTCTCCCGGGTCTGCCCGCCGCCGATCCCGGAGCCCGCGGCGGTCGCGATCTTCGCGGGCGACCACGGCGTACACGCCCAGGGCGTCACCCCGTGGCCCCAGGAGGTCACCACCCAGATGGTGGCCAACTTCCTGGGCGGCGGAGCGGTCTGCAACGCCTTCGCCAACCAGGTGGGCGCCGAGGTCTGCGTGATCGACGTCGGCGTCGCCGGCGACCTCCCGACCACCCCCGGTCTCCTTCCCCGCAAGATCCGCCCGGGCACCGCCGACCTCTCCACCGGCCCGGCGATGACCCGCGAGGAGGCCGTCGCGGCCATCGAGGTCGGCATCGAGACGGCCCGCGACCTGGTCGCGGCGGGCAACAAGGCGCTCCTCACGGGCGAGATGGGCATCGCGAACACCACGGTCTCGGCGGCCCTGATCTCGGTGTTCACCGGGGTGGACCCGTCCGAGGTCACCGGCCGCGGCACGGGCATCAACGACGAGACGCACGCCCGCAAGGTCGAGGTCGTACGCCGCGCACTGGAGCTCCACCAGCCGGACCCGTCGGACCCGATCGGCGTGCTGGCCGCGATCGGCGGTCTGGAGCACGCGGCGATCGTGGGCCTCCTCCTGGGCGGCGCCTCCCTCCGCACGCCCGTGATCCTGGACGGCGTCAGCGCGGGAGCCGCCGCGCTGGTGGCCCGCGCCATCGCCCCCGAGTCCCTGTCGGCGTGCATCGCGGGCCACCGCAGCGCGGAGCCGGGCCACGTGGCCGCCCTGAACAAGCTCGGCCTGCGCCCCCTGGTCGACCTGGACCTCCGCCTCGGCGAGGGCACGGGCGCCCTGCTGGCCCTCCCCCTGGTCCAGAGCGCGGCCCGAGCGATGCACGAGGTCGCCACCTTCGACTCGGCAGGCGTCACAGAAAAGTAGCCACGCCCCGACCAGCCTCCCGCCCCTACGCCCGGCCCCGGGTGCGAGCTCTCCGCCCCCTCGGCCGACCCCGAACGGCCTCTCGACCCTGCGCCCAGCCCCCGGGACTGCTCCCGGGCCCGGCCGCCGGGCCCGGGAGCAGGTTCTCGGCCACGCCCCGGGGCGGGTTCTCGGCCCTGCGGCCACGCCCCGGGCCGGCCTCCCGCCCCTACGCCCGGCCCCCGGAGCGGTTCTCTGCCCCTCGGTCACGCCCCGGGACGGGCTCTCGGCCCTGCAGCCGGCCCCGGGAGGTTCTCTGCCTCTCGGTCACGCCCCGGGAGGGCTCTCGGCTCTCCGGCCGGGCCCGGGAGCGGGCTCTCTGCCCCTCTGCGGGCCGGGACGGGCACTCTGCCCCTCGGCCAGATCAGGGCCGGGCGGGTGGCCGGGCTCTTGGGACCGCAGCCGCGTCTTGGCCCCCCGGTGTGCCGGAGGGGGCTCGATGGGAAGGGACCGGTGGGGTGGGGACACTCCGGGATGTCCCCGCAGGTCGAGCGAACCCACCGCCGACCAGCAGGCCGGTACGGCTCAGGGTTCGCGAGCCGAGGAGACGTCCCGGAGGGGCACCGCCCCACCCCCGAAGCCACCGCCCCCGGACCCGGGCCGCGGGAGGAACCCTGCCGCGCCGCCGCCCCACGGGCACGAGCCCGCCCCGGGCAGGGCCTTGCCGTGCCCGGGCAGGACCCCGCCCTGAGGCAGGCTCTGCGGCGCCTGGGCGGGTTCCCTCCCTGGGGCCCCGGCGCCCGGGCCGCACTGCGCAGCGCCCGGTGCGGAGTTCCCTCCCGGCTAGGGCAGAATCGCGTCCCGGGGCATCACCCAACCCGACTCGCCGCACGATCTCGCCCCGCCCCGGGCCGGCACCCCCCAGCCTCGCCGGCGTTTGAGGCGCGGGGTCTGGGGCGGAGCCCCAGGAGGGGCGGGCCGAGCCCCGGGCCGCGCCACCGGCGGGCCCGCGCCGTATGGTGGACCCGCACTGCATAACCGCACGTCAGTACACCGCCGCTCCAGCGTCGCAGCGGCACGCAGAAGAACCGCCGCCCTCAGGAGCCGCAACCGCCATGGCCGACACTCCCGCCTACCCCGTAGGACTCCGACTCGCCGGCCGCCGCGTCGTCGTCATCGGCGGCGGCCAGGTCGCTCAGCGCCGCCTCCCCGCGCTGATCGCGGCCGGCGCCGACGTCCTGCTCGTCTCGCCCTCCGCCACCCCCTCCGTGGACGCCATGGCCGAGACCGGCGAGATCCGCTGGGAGCGCCGCCGCTACGAGGACGGCGACCTCGCCGGCGCCTGGTACGCGCTCATCGCCACCCAGAACCGCGACGCCAACGAGCAGGCCTCCGCCGAGGCCGAGCGCGAGCGCGTCTGGTGCGTCCGCGCCGACGACGCCTCCGCCGCCACCGCCTGGACCCCGGCCACCGGCCGCGTCGAGGGCGTCACCGTCGCCGTGCTGACGGGCAACGACCCCCGCCGCTCGGCCGCCGTCCGCGACGCGATCGTCGAGGGCCTGCGCGACGGCACCCTCGCCGCCCCCGCCCGCCGCCACAAGTCGACCCCCGGCGTCGCCCTCGTCGGCGGCGGGCCCGGCGACCCCGACCTCATCACCGTGCGCGGCCGCCGCCTCCTCGCCGAGGCCGATGTTGTCATCGCCGACCGGCTCGGCCCCCGCGACCTGCTCGACGAGCTCCCCCCGCACGTCGAGGTCATCGACGCCGCGAAGATCCCGTACGGCCGGTTCATGGCCCAGGAGGCCATCAACAACGCCCTGATCGAGCACGCCAAGGCCGGGAAGGCCGTGGTCCGGCTCAAGGGCGGGGACCCGTACGTCTTCGGCCGCGGCATGGAGGAGCTCCAGGCCCTGGCCGAGGCCGGCATCCCCTGCACCGTCGTCCCCGGCATCTCCAGCTCGATCTCGGTGCCCGGCGCCGTCGGCATCCCGGTCACCCACCGCGGCGTGGCCCACGAGTTCACCGTGGTCAGCGGCCACGTCGGCCCCGACGACCCGCGCTCCCTCGTGGACTGGGCCTCGCTGGCCAAGCTCACCGGCACCCTGGTGATCCTCATGGGCGTCGACAAGATCGGCCTGATCGCCGAGGCGCTGGTCCGCCACGGCCGCTCCGCCGAGACCCCGGTCGCGGTCATCCAGGAGGGCACCACCGCCACCCAGCGCCGGGTGGACGCCACCCTCGCCACGGTCGGCGAGACGGTCCGCGCCGAGCAGGTCCGCCCGCCCGCGGTCATCGTCATCGGCGAGGTCGTCACGGTCAACGCCGCCGCCCCCTCCATCACCAGCGCCTGACAGGCCGTTGGCACCGCACCCAGGACAAGGCAGTATCACCCTGTGGCTGATCTCATCACCATCGAGGACCCCGACGACCCGCGCCTGCGCGACTACACGGGTCTGACCGACGTCGAACTGCGCCGCAGGCGCGAGCCCGCGGAAGGCCTCTTCATCGCCGAGGGCGAGAAGGTCATCAGACGCGCCAAGGACGCCGGGTACGAGATGCGCTCGATGCTGCTCTCGGCCAAGTGGGTCGACGTGATGCGCGACGTCATCGACGAACTCCCGGCCCCGGTCTACGCCGTCAGCCCGGAGCTCGCCGAACGCGTCACCGGATACCACGTGCACCGCGGGGCCCTCGCCTCCATGCAGCGCAAGCCGCTGCCCACGGCCGGGGAACTCCTCGCCACGACCCGCCGCGTGGTCATCATGGAAGCGGTCAACGACCACACCAACATCGGGGCCATCTTCCGCAGCGCCGCCGCCCTCGGCATGGACGCGGTGCTGCTGTCGCCCGACTGCGCGGACCCGCTCTACCGCCGCTCGGTGAAGGTCTCCATGGGCGCGGTGTTCTCCGTCCCCTACGCCCGCCTGGAGGCCTGGCCCAAGAGCCTGGACTCGGTGCGCGAGGCGGGCTTCAAGCTGCTCGCCCTCACCCCGCACGAGAAGGCCTCGCCGATCGACGTGGCCGCGCCGCAGTCCCTGGAACGCGTCGCGCTGATGCTGGGCGCCGAGGGGGACGGCCTGTCCACGCAGGCGCTGGTCGCCGCCGACGAGTGGGTACGGATCCCCATGGCGCACGGCGTGGACTCGCTGAACGTGGGCGCCGCGGCCGCGGTCGCCTTCTACGCCGTGGCCCAGGGCCGCGAGACGCCCTAGCGGGCGTGCCGATCAGGCCGGGCTCGCGGCGCCTGGCACTCCCTGGCCTGATCCGCCGGACACCCCACAGGGGGTGTCCGGCGGATCAGGGTCGGATAGCCCCTAGAGCCTCTGGGCGGCGGCGATGCCCAGGGCCACGATCAGCGTCACCACGACGAACACGATCAGCCGCTGCCGCATCAGCTTCGGGTCAGGCCGTGCGGGGCGCCGCCCCGCCCCCGTCGTACGGGGGGCCGGGCGGCCGCCCGTACGCCCCCCGGTCGGCCGGGAGGACGGGCCCGCCGGATCACGGGGGTTGCGGGGGTTGCGCGGGTTGCGGGGGGACGAGGGCCGCGAGTTCGGTCCGTTCTGCGGCTCGCCCTGGGGCCGGGGCGTGGTGCTGCCGCCCGTACGACGCTCCGTGCGCTCCGTGCGCTCCGCGAACTCCTCGGGGAGCCGCCCCGTCGGCCGCTCGGTGCGGGCCCGCTGCGCCGGCGGGCGACCGTCGGACAGCCCCTGTGCCTCGCGGGCCGCGATCTCCTTGAGCCGCATCGACAGTTGGAGCGTGCTGGGCCGCTCCTCGGGATCCTTGGCCAGGCAGGCCCGCACCAGGGGCGCCAGCGCGTCCGGAACACCCTGCAGATGGGGCTCCTCGTGCACCACGCGGTACAGCATGACCTCGGAACTGCCGTGCCCGAAGGGCGAGTCGGCGGTCGCCGCGTAGGCCAGGGTGGCGCCGAGGGCGAAGACGTCCGTGGCCGGGGTGACGGCGGCCCCGCGCACCTGCTCGGGCGCGAGGAAACCGGGGGAGCCGACGGCCGTACCCACGTGGGTGAGGGTGCTCGCCCCGGTGGCCCAGGCGATCCCGAAGTCGATGATCCGCGGGCCCTTGGGCGACAGGAGGATGTTGGAGGGCTTGAGGTCCCGGTGCACGACCCCCGCCTCGTGCACGGCGACCAGCCCCTCGGAGAGCGCGGCGCCGACGGCGGCGATCTGCGCGGCCGTCAGGGGGCCTTCCTCGGTCACCTTGTCGTGCAGCGAGGGCCCGGGAACGTACTGGGTGGCGAACCACGGCCGCTCGGCCTCCAGGTCCGCCGCCACCAGGCGTGCGGTGCACCCGCCCCGGATCCGCCGGGCGGCGGACACCTCGCGGGCGAACCGCGAGCGGAACTCCTGGTCCTCCGCCAGATCCGGCCGGATGACCTTGAGCGCGACGCGCTGCCCCCGCCGGTCCGACCCCAGGTAGACCACGCCCATGCCGCCGGCGCCGAGCCGCCGGTGCAGTCTGAACGAGCCGACGACACGCGGGTCCTCGCGCCGGAGCCGCATCATCGCCATGTCCACCCCGCTGACCGGTCGTCCTATTGACGTGGCACAGCTTACGGACCATCCGGCATGCGTGCTCAGAGGCCGCGCCCTCGTCGGGAGATTCGATTGTCAGTGCGGCACAGCACACTTGAGGGAGCCTCAGCGATCTCGCACGCCGGTCCGGCGGAGCTGGCCGGCCCGCCCAAACGGCCCTTGTGCCAAGGGGATTGGAGCCCGGGAGAAGTTCCCGGCCCGCCGCGGTGTGCCCGTACGCCGCCCACCCCCGAGTCGATCTTGCCGGTGGCCGGCGGGCGGACACGCATGAACAGGGAGTGACGGAAGTGAGCGAAGTCACTACCCTCCGGTCATCCCCTCCGGGAAGACCCCGACACCGGGTGAGCCGTCTCCACCCAGGGGAGTACGCCGGGCGGGCACCGTCATCCTCCGGGAGGCCCGGCAATGGGTACGAAGGCATGAGGCCGGCTGCCGTACGCCCGCCTAGTGTTGAGGACAAGCGGCGGGTGGCGCACTCGTCCCCCGAGGTCAAAAGCCCGCCGCTGCCAGACGACAGGGAGAGGGCCATGGCGGACATCGCACGGCAGGGACGCAAGGCATTCGCGTTCAACGGCCATGAGTCCGGCACGCGACACCCACTGGTGGCCGCGGCCATGGTGCTCCCCCTGGCCGCCCTGCTGCTCTTCCTCTTCGGAGGCTTCGATCAGCTGGTGGCGCAGGCGTCGTCCGTGGGCGTGATGCCGGGGCGCTGAGCGGCGCCCCGGGCCCGGGAGAGCGGCCCGGGCCGGGACATCGGCCTGTCGAACCCCGTGGGGACGGGGGCGCGACGACGGACGGCAGGTGAAGGGTGCTGCCCGTACGACTGGGGAGTCGGACGGGCAGCACCCTTTTTCATGCCCATGCGGCAAGAGGGGCGAGGCAAGGGCCGGAGGCGCCGCCGAGACCGGAGGGGCCGCAGGGACCGGAGGCGCCGCAGCTGCCGTCGTACCCGCACGGAGGAACGCGAAAGCCCCGGCCGTGAAGACGGCCGGGGCTTTCAGGTGGTGCGCGATACTGGGATTGAACCAGTGACCTCTTCCGTGTCAGGGAAGCGCTCTCCCGCTGAGCTAATCGCGCGGGCTCCACGACTCGAAAGCCGCAGGTCAAGCAAGTGGTGCAAGTGGTGCCAGGTGCTGCGTGCGCGATACTGGGATTGAACCAGTGACCTCTTCCGTGTCAGGGAAGCGCTCTCCCGCTGAGCTAATCGCGCGGGGATCCTTGCGGACCAGTGGACGATACTGGGATTGAACCAGTGACCTCTTCCGTGTCAGGGAAGCGCTCTCCCGCTGAGCTAATCGTCCTTGGAGGTGGAGACGGGATTTGAACCCGTGTAGACGGCTTTGCAGGCCGTTGCCTCGCCTCTCGGCCACTCCACCATGGAGCTGCGGGGTTCTCGGGAAGACCCCCCACTTCGAGCGGACGACGAGACTCGAACTCGCGACATCCACCTTGGCAAGGTGGTGCTCTACCAACTGAGCTACGTCCGCAGGTCGCCGTGTTCACTCCGGGGCTTTCCCCTTCGCTCCCTGGCGACGTGTTGAACTCTAGCGGATTCCCGGGCCAGCTCAAAAACGCGTTTCCGCAGCGTGCTGCCGCTCGATCACCACAGGTCACCCGGCGGTCACCCCACCGGCGCCGGCGCGTCACCGGTCATAGACTCGCAGCCGTGCACGACCTGCCCCCCATGGCCCGCTTCGGCGGCCTTCTCGCGACCGACCTCCGAGACGTCACCAGTGATCCCGCCGCCCTCGACTCCACCGGCTTCTGGGCGGTGGCCGCCGGCTTCGAAGGGCGGCTCGTCTGCGCCCGCTTCGGGGACGTACGCCCCGACCCGGTCCCCGCGCCCGTCCCCGGTGCCTGGCGCGGGCCCGACCCCGGCCAGTGGACCTCCTCGCTCGACCGCGCCGCGTACGTCGCCGGAGTCCGCCGCATCCGCGAGCACATCGCCGCCGGTGAGGTCTACCAGGCCAATCTCTGCCGAGTGATGTCCGCGCCGCTGCCGCACCCGGACCGCGCGGACGTCGACGCCCTCACCGCGCTCCTCGCGCGCGGCAATCCCGCCCCCTACGCAGGAACGATTCGCCTCGCCGCGCACGGCGTCGAGATCGCCACCGCATCCCCGGAGCTCTACCTGCGCCGGGCCGGCCGCCACGTCGAGTCCGGGCCCATCAAGGGCACGGGTCGCACGGTCGCCGACCTGCTCCCCAAGGACCACGCCGAGAACGTGATGATCGTGGACCTGGTGCGCAACGACCTCGGCCGGGTCTGCGCCACGGGCTCCGTCGCCGTCCCCGAACTGTGCGCCGTCGAAGAGCACCCGGGCCTGGTCCACCTCGTCTCCACCGTGAGCGGCGAGCTCGCCGACGGCGCGGGCTGGCCCGAGCTGCTCGCCGCGACCTTCCCGCCCGGTTCCGTCACGGGTGCGCCCAAGTCCTCCGCGCTGCGGATCATCGAGGCCCTGGAGACCGCCCCGCGCGGCCCGTACTGCGGAGGCATCGGCTGGGTCGACGCCGACCGGGGCACCGCCGCGCTCGCCGTGGGCATCCGTACCTTCTGGATCGACCGCGAGGCCCCCGGCGGCCCGCGCCTGCTCTTCGGCACCGGCGCCGGCATCACCTGGGGCTCCGACCCCCATAGGGAATGGGCGGAGACCGAGCTGAAGGCCGCCCGGCTGCTCCGTGTGGCGTCGGGCCACGAGGTGACCGCGATCCAGGGGGCGAACGGGACGATCGGAAGGACCGCACCATGAGGATCTGGCTCGACGGAGCGCTGACGGACGTGGACAGCGCCAAGGTGTCCGTCCTCGACCACGGGCTGACCGTGGGCGACGGCGTCTTCGAGACGCTGAAGGCGGAAGGCGGCCGCGCCTTCGCGCTCACCCGCCACCTGGAGCGGCTGACCCGCTCGGCCCGGGGCCTCGGCCTCCCGGACCCCGACCTCGACGAGGTGCGCCTGGCCTGTGCGGCCGTACTGGAAGCCAACCCGATGGAGCACGGGCGGCTGCGCCTCACCTACACCGGCGGAGTCTCCCCGCTCGGCTCCGACCGCGGCGACGCCGGCACCACCCTGATCGCCGCCGTCGCGCCGTCCCCCCGGCGCCCCGACACCACCGCCGTCGTCACGGTGCCGTGGGTCCGCAACGAGCGTTCGGCCGTGGCCGGCCTGAAGACCACCTCGTACGCCGAGAACGTGGTCGCGCTCGCCGCCGCACACCGGGCCGGGGCCTCCGAGGCGCTCCTCGCCAACACCGTCGGCCGGCTCTGCGAGGGCACCGGCTCCAACGTCTTCGTCGTACTCGACGGGGAACTGCATACCCCGCCCCTGGCCTCGGGCTGCCTGGCCGGGATCACCCGGGCCCTCATCGTCGACTGGGCCGGCGCCAAGGAGACCGACCTGCCCTTCGAGGTGCTGGAGCAGGCCGAGGAGGTCTTCGTGACCTCCTCGCTGCGCGATGCCCAGGCGGTCCTGCGGGTCGACGACCGTGAGCTGGGGACCGCCCCCGGACCGGTCACCGCCGAGGTGATGCGGATCTTCCAGGTGAAGGCCGGCGCGGACCTCGATCCGTGAACACCGGTGACGTGGGGCCGCGGGGCAGGTAGAACTCCAAGTGATGACCACCACCCTGCGGCCCGCACAGCCGCTCCAGCAGAACAGTGACGGCACCCGCTCGCGGACCTACGAGGTCCGCGTGAACAGCCGGCCCGTCGGCACCCTCGAACTGGCCACCCGGTCCGCCGCCCGGCCGGGCATCGGCGTGATCCGGGAACTGTGGATCGACGAACGGGACCGGCGGCGCGGGCGCGGCACGGTCGCCGTGCTCGCCGCCGAGGAGGTGCTGCGCTCCTGGCGCTGCACCGGCGTCGCCGTGTCGGTCCCCGCCGACTCGGCGCCGGCGCTGCGGATGGCCGAGGCCCTCGGCTACCGGGTGACCGGCCGGGTCATGGTCAAGGAGCTGCCGGCCGAACCGCCCGGGCTCCCGGCGGACAGCAGCGGCCGGCCGATGACCGGGGCCGAGTTCGACGACTGGCTGGAGCGGGCCGTCGCGCAGTACAGCCGGCACCTCGTCGCCCCCGACATGACCGCCGAACAGGGGCTGGCCGCGTCCCGCGCCGAACACGCCGAGCTGCTGCCGGCCGGGCGCGACACCCCCGGCACGGCGTTCCTCGTCCTGGAGGCGCCGGACGGCGCGGTCCTGGGCACCCTGTGGGTGGGGGAGCGCACCCTGCCCGGCTTCGGCCCCGTCCCGTACGTGTGGGACGTCGACGTCGCCCCCGAACACCGGCGGCGGGGGCACGGCCGGGCCCTCATGCTGCTGGCCGAGCACGCCGCCCTGGCCGCCGGAGCCGGCCTCCTGGGCCTGCACGTGGTCGAGGGCAACACCCCGGCCCGGCGGCTCTACGCGTCGCTCGGGTACCGGGACACCACAGTGAACGCCATGAAAGAGCTGATCTAGTGCTGTGACCGGAAAGGTTCACCGGGTCACGGCCCCCGGCACGGCACCTCGCGGCGTTGTCGGACCGCGCAAGTACGTCCAGTACGAGCC
>NZ_JBVHVF010000039.1:0-47041 GCF_055564955.1 Streptomyces sp. NPDC028910
CCCCCCCCCCCCCCCCCCCCCCCCCCCCCCCCCCCCCCCCCCCCCCCCCCCCCCCCCCCCCCCCCCCCCCCCCCCCCCCCCCCCCCCCCCCCACCGCCGTACAGGCGTGCATCCCGTCTGCCCTGCCCCCCGAAGCCCCCGCCCCGCACCTACACCCCTACCCGCGGCGTGATCGTTGTTTCGGCCGGGGCGTGGGTGTCGGCTTCGCGTTGGCGTTCCGCGCTGTCGCTGATGCGCAGGAGCAGCGCGATCATGATCCAGTTGGCCAGGAGGGACGAGCCGCCCTTGGCCAGGAAGGGCAGCGCCTTGCCCGTCAGGGGGATCAGGCCCGTGACGCCGCCCGCGACCACGAAGACCTGCAAGGCCAGCGCCGAGGCGAGGCCCACCGCCAGGAGTTTGCCGAAGGGGTCGCGGGCGCCGAGCGCCATGCGGAGCCCCCGCTGCACGAGGAGCGCGTAGAGGATCAGTACGGCCATGACACCGGCCAGGCCCAGTTCCTCGCCGACCGTGGTCAGGATGAAGTCGCTGCGGCCCGCGAACTTGATCAGCTCCGGGTGGCCCATCCCGAGGCCCGTGCCGGACATGCCGCCCGAGCCGAAGCTGAACAGCGCCTGCGCCGACTGCTCCGAGGTGACCCCCGCCGGAGGGTTCTCCCAGTAGACCGACAGCGGATTCAGCCAGGCCGCCACGCGCGCCTTGACGTGCGGTTCCGTCGAGCCCACCGCGAAGGCGCCCACCGCCGCCATGAGCAGGCCGCACACGATCCAGCTGGTGCGCTCGGTGGCGACGTAGAGCATCACCACGAAGACGCCGAAGAAGATCAGCGAGGTGCCCAGGTCGCGCTCGAAGACCAGCACCAGCATGGAGACGATCCACACCGTGACGATGGGACCGAGCTGGCGCATCGGGGGCAGCCGGACGCCCAGGAACCTCCGGCCGGTGAGCGCCAGCGAGTCCCGGTGGATGACCAGATACCCGGCGAAGAAGATCGCGATCATGATCTTCACGAACTCGCCCGGTTGCAGCGAGAAGCCGAAGAGGATGATCCAGCGCTTCGCGCCGTAGGTGTCCGCGCCGAAGAAGGCCGGCGCGATCAGCAGCACCAGCGCGCCGGCCATCGTGATGTAGATGAACCGCTGCAGCAGCCGGTGGTCGCGCAGCAGCGCCAGCACCAGGATGCAGGCGGCGACCCCGACCACCGTCCACATGAGCTGTCCGGGGGCGTTCGCGTCCGAGTTGTAGCGCTCGATGTAGCCCTGGTCGAGACGGTGCAGCAGCACCAGTCCGAGCCCGGTCAGCAGCATGGCGAGGGGGAGGACCAGCGGATCCGCGTAGGCCGCGAAGCGGCGCACGCCCAAGTGCGCCACCAGGGAGAGCAGGGTCATGCTGATCGTGAAGCCGGGGAGGTTGGGCGGCAGCTCGTCGTTCATGGCGAGGCCCGCGACGGCGTGGCCGAAGACGGCGATGGCGGTGACGAAGACCAGGAGCAGCGCCTCGGTACGGCGCCGGGCGCCCGCCGACGTCAGGGGTTTCAGGCCGCGCACGGGACGCCGCCACCGTCAGTGGGAGCGGGAACGGGGGCGGGAACGGGGGCGGGAACGGCCTTGGGCCCGATCTGCTCGGCAATGAGGCGCTTCTCGGCAATGAGGCGCTTTATCTTCATATCGTCTACGACGTCGAAGTGCTCCCCGTGGTTGCTTCCGAACCCTCCGCCGCCCTCGTCCAGCGCGGCCGCACCTGGCCGGGAGCGACACCCCCGGCGGCAAGAATTGGCACTCCGCTTGACCGAGTGCTAATCGCCGGAATAGTCTCGCACCTGGCACTCGCCCCTGGTGAGTGCCAACACAGCGACAGGCAGATCCGGCACCCGCGACGACGGATCGACCTGGTCGCCACCTCAGACAGTTAACCCCGGATCTCCGAAGGGGGAGGTCGGATCGTGACGACCGCCAGCTCCAAGGTTGCCATCAAGCCGCTTGAGGACCGCATTGTGGTCCAGCCGCTCGACGCCGAGCAGACCACGGCCTCCGGCCTGGTCATCCCGGACACCGCGAAGGAGAAGCCCCAGGAGGGCGTCGTCCTTGCGGTCGGTCCGGGTCGCTTCGAGGACGGCCAGCGTCTCCCGCTGGACGTCAACGTCGGCGACATCGTGCTGTACAGCAAGTACGGCGGCACCGAAGTGAAGTACAGCGGCGAGGAGTACCTCGTCCTCTCGGCTCGCGACGTGCTCGCGATCGTCGAGAAGTAATTCGCTTCCAGATTTGATTTGAGCTGCGCCCCTGGTCACCCTGCTGATGCCGGGCGGCGAGGGGCGTAGTTCGTTCTAGGCGGTGGAGGTCGCGGTGAGCGGCCGAGGATCGCAACGAGAGGACTGAACCGCTCCCATGCCGAAGATCCTGAAGTTCGACGAGGACGCCCGTCGCGCCCTCGAGCGCGGCGTCAACAAGCTTGCCGACACGGTGAAGGTGACGATCGGCCCCAAGGGCCGCAACGTCGTCATCGACAAGAAGTTCGGCGCCCCCACCATCACCAACGACGGTGTCACCATCGCTCGCGAGGTCGAGCTGGACGACCCGTACGAGAACCTGGGCGCTCAGCTCGTGAAGGAGGTGGCGACCAAGACCAACGACATCGCGGGTGACGGCACCACCACCGCCACCGTGCTGGCCCAGGCGCTGGTCCGCGAGGGTCTGCGCAACGTCGCCGCGGGTGCTTCCCCGGCCGCCCTGAAGAAGGGCATCGACGCCGCGGTCAAGGCCGTCTCCGAGGAGCTCCTCGCGACCGCCCGCCCGATCGAGGACAAGTCCGACATCGCCGCCGTGGCCGCGCTCTCCGCGCAGGACCAGCAGGTCGGCGAGCTCATCGCCGAGGCGATGGACAAGGTTGGCAAGGACGGTGTCATCACCGTCGAGGAGTCCAACGCCTTCGGCCTGGAGCTGGAGTTCACCGAGGGCATGGCCTTCGACAAGGGCTACCTCTCCCCGTACATGGTCTCCGACCAGGAGCGTATGGAGGCCGTCCTCGACGACCCGTACATCCTGATCAACCAGGGCAAGATCTCCTCCATCCAGGACCTCCTGCCGCTGCTCGAGAAGGTCATCCAGGCCGGCGCCTCGAAGCCGCTGCTGATCATCGCCGAGGACGTCGAGGGCGAGGCGCTCTCCACCCTCGTCGTCAACAAGATCCGCGGCACCTTCAACGCGGTCGCCGTCAAGGCCCCCGGCTTCGGTGACCGTCGCAAGGCGATGCTCCAGGACATGGCCACCCTCACCGGTGCCACCGTCATCGCGGAGGAGGTCGGCCTCAAGCTCGACCAGGCCGGTCTGGACGTACTGGGCACCGCCCGCCGCGTCACGATCTCCAAGGACGACACCACCATCGTCGACGGTGGCGGCAAGTCCGAGGACGTCGCGGGCCGCGTCAACCAGATCAAGGCCGAGATCGAGTCCACCGACTCGGACTGGGACCGCGAGAAGCTGCAGGAGCGCCTGGCGAAGCTCGCCGGCGGCGTCTGCGTCATCAAGGTCGGCGCCGCCACCGAGGTGGAGCTCAAGGAGAAGAAGCACCGCCTCGAGGACGCCATCTCGGCGACCCGCGCCGCGGTCGAGGAGGGCATCGTCTCCGGCGGTGGCTCCGCGCTCGTCCACGCCGTCAAGGTCCTCGAGGGCAACCTCGGCCTGTCGGGCGACGAGGCCACCGGTGTCGCGGTCGTGCGCCGCGCCGCCGTCGAGCCGCTGCGCTGGATCGCGGAGAACGCCGGTCTCGAGGGCTACGTCATCACCGCGAAGGTGGCCGAGCTCGACAAGGGCCAGGGCTTCAACGCCGCCACCGGCGAGTACGGCGACCTGGTCAAGGCCGGCGTCATCGACCCGGTGAAGGTCACCCGTTCCGCTCTGGAGAACGCCGCCTCCATCGCCTCCCTGCTGCTCACGACCGAGACCCTGGTCGTCGAGAAGCCGGCCGAGGAAGAGGCCGACGCGGGTCACGGCCACGGCCACGGTCACAGCCACTGATCGAGTCCCACGCTGAGAAGGCCCCGTTCCGCATCTGCGGAACGGGGCCTTCCCGTTGCTTGTGAGGGAGCGCGGAGTCAGGTGCGAGTCAGGTCGGCATGTTCTCCATCAGGCCCAGCTGCCGCATCACGCTCATGATGTCGTAGTGCCACCAGCCCTCGGCGATCTTGCCGTCCTTGCAGCGGAAGGTCGTCGAGCCGGTCGCGCTGACCTTCTTGCCGGTCGGCGCGAGGCCCATGAACTCGCCCGTGTGCGTCGCGTTCCAGGTCCACAGTGTGGTGACGAAGTCGCCTTCGGCGAGTTGCTGGTCCTTGGTGAAGGACATGTCGAAAGCGGACCGCCACATGTTGAGGTCCGCCATCAGGCCGTCGATCCCTTGGGCGTTGGGGTCGGCCTTGAAGATGTCGTGGTCGATGTAGTCGGAGGTGAAGATCTCCTCCGCGATGGAGCGGTCCCCCGTAACGGCCAGCTCGTCGAACATCCGGTCCGCGACCAGCTTGTTGAGGTTCTCGTCGCGGACCACGTCCAGGTTGGTGAAGGTCGGCATCCCCTCGCACAGGGCCACCATCTCCTGGAACATCCTGTCCGTTTCCGGGAGCTGAGAGTTCTTCATGGCCTCTTCGTACGAGGGGAATTCGACCACGTCCACGAAGTGGTTCTCGGCCTCGCGGTCCTTGCCGATGATGCTGTGGGTGACCGTGCGCTTGCCCTGGCTCTGCGAGACGTACCGGTCGAGCAGCTGGTTGAGGTCGTCCTGCCGACTGGTCTTGTAATCGATTATCTGTACGAATGTCATGGCGTCTCCCGGGCTTGGATGGGACACGTCCATTTTAGGAAGGTTTCCCCCATTCGGCCGGTTTACCGGCGAGTTACTGGGGCCCGTACTTGCGCCCCGTACGCGAGGACATCCCGCCCAGCAGCCCGCGCGGCGTCAGCTTCACCACGCCCATCAGCGCCTTGTACCGCGGGTCGGGGATCGACACCGTCTTCCCCCGCGCCAGGTCCGCCAGGGCGGCGGCCACCAGCTTGTCGGCGTCCAGCCACATCCAGCCGGGGATGTTGTCCGTGCCCATGCCGGCGCGCTGGTGGAACTCCGTCCGGACGAAGCCGGGGCACAGGGCCATCAGCCGCACCCCGGAGCCGGCCAGGTCCCGCGCCGCGCCCTGGGTGAACTGCACGACCCAGGCCTTGCTTGCCCCGTACGTACCGCGGGGCACGAAGGCGGCCACCGAGGCCACGTTGATCACGCCGCCGCGGCCGCGCGGGCGCATCGACTCCGTGGCCGCCGAGGTCAGCCGCAGGACCGCCTCGACGTGCACCTTCAGCATGGTCAGCTCGTCGGCCATGGAGACCTCGAGGTAGCGGCCCTTGTTGCCGAAGCCCGCGTTGTTGACCAGCAGGTCCACCGGGTGCGTACGGTCGCCGAGGCGCTGCTCGACCGCCGCGATGCCCTCCTCGGTGGCGAGGTCGGCGGCCAGGACCTCGGCCTCGATGCCGTGCCGGTCGTGGAGCTCGGTGGCCTGTTCGCCGAGGCGCTTGGTGTCGCGCGCCACCAGCACCAGATTGTGTCCCTGGGCGGCGAGCCGCCGGGCGAAGGCGGCGCCGATGCCCGCCGTGGATCCCGTGATCAACGCAGTCGTCATAGGCGCAACCTAGCTTCCCCGGATGACGGCGTTATCTCGCCCCGGTCCCGGCCGCGTACCTCTCCACGTACTGACGCACCCGCTCGTGGGCCTCCGGCTCCATCGCCCCGCCCGCCGCCAGGGTGCGCGGCAGCAGCTCGCGCTCGGTGGTGAAGGCGCGGAACCAGAGCTCCACCGTCACGTCGTGGTCCGGCCGGTGGACGACCTCGATGCTGTCGCCGGGGGAGACCGAGCCCTCCTGGATCACCCGCAGGTACGCGCCCGGCCGGGCCTCCTTGGTGAACCGCTTGACCCAGCCGGTCTCGCCCAGGGCCCCCTGGAAGGTCCGGCACGGGATCCGGGCCGAGGCCACTTCGAGGACGAGGTCCGACCCCACCCGCCAGCGGTCGCCGAGCCGCGCGGTGTTCAGGTCGATGCCGGAGGTGGTGAAGTTCTCGCCGAAGATCCCGCCGGGCAGCTCGCGGCCCAGCTCGCGCTCCCAGTGGTCCAGGTCCTCGCGGGCGTACGCGTAGACGGCCTGGTGGTCGCCGCCGTGGTGGCGCCGGTCGCAGACGGCGTCGCCCTCCAGGCCGCTGCCGAGGCCGGTGGCCTTGAGGCCGGGGGCGAAAACGCGGACCGGCCCGGGGACGGGGCGCTTGCCGATGCCCGTCACCCCGCCCGCCGCGTCGGTGTAGTCGACGGCCGTGGCGCGGCCGAGGTTCACGGAGATCAGACGCATGGGACCCATGGCCCTACGCTAGCCGAGCCGCCCCAAAGCGTCACCGGGGATATTCAGTCACCGGTCAAAGCAGGGCTTATGCTCGAAGGGTGATCGAAGCACGTCATCTCCGGGTTCTGCGCGCTGTCGCCGGGACCGGGTCCTTCTCCGCCGCCGCACGCGAGCTCGGCTGCACCCAGCCCGCCGTCTCCCAGCAGATGAAGGCGCTGGAGCAGTCGGCCGGCACGCCGCTGCTGATCCGCACCGGCCGCGAGATGCGGCTGACGCAGGCGGGCGAGGCCCTGGTCCGGCATGCCGCGGGGATCCTGGCGGGGCTGACCGCGGCCGAGGAGGAGGTCGCGGCCATCGCCGGTCTGCGCGCCGGCCGGGTCCGGCTCGTGTCCTTCCCCAGCGGCAGCTCCACCCTGGTGCCGACCGCGCTCGCGGCGATGCGCGCCGAGCATCCCGGGACCCGCGTCTCGCTGGTCGAGGCCGAGCCGCCGCGCTCGGTGGAGATGCTGCGCGAGGGCGACTGCGACCTGGCGCTGGCCTTCCGCTACGGCGGGGCGGCCGGCTCCGCCGCGGAGTGGGACGACCTCGTGGTGCGGCCGCTGCTGACCGACCGGCTCGTCGGGCTCGTCCCGGAGGGGCACCGGCTGGCCGGGGTCGCACGCGTGGGCATGGCGGAGCTGGCCGACGAACCCTGGATCGCGGGCTGCCCGCGCTGCCGCCGCCATCTGGTGGAGGTGTGCGAGGGCGCGGGCTTCACCCCGCGCATCGACTTCGCCACCGACGACTACCCGGCGGTCGTCGGCCTGGTCGGCGCGGGGCTGGGCGTCGCGGTGCTGCCGGAGCTCGCGGTGGAGTCCGTACGGGCCAAGGGCGTGAGCACGGTGGCCGTGGAACCGGCCGTCGAGCGGGAGGTCGTGGCGCTGACCCTGCCCGACCTGGCCCGGGTGCCGGCCGTGGCCGCGACCCTGGCCGAGCTGGAGCGGGCCGCCACGCGCTGACCGTACGCACGCGCGGGGGTGCGTACGGCCGTACGCGTGACATCGGGGCCGGGCGGCGACACGCCCGGGCGTGCTGGTGACATGCAGTGATTCGAGGAAACGTTCCTTCGGACGTTTCGTCGGGCTCTCAGTGCGGCGCGATCGGTCCGGTCGCATTCGTCGCGGGGATGAGGCGATGGCGTGCGCGGCCCATCAGTTCCTCGCGCTCGTCCTCGGTGAGGCCACCCCACACCCCGTAGGGCTCACGGACGGCGAGTGCGTGCGCGGCGCATTCCGAACGCACCGGGCATCGCATGCAGACCTCTTTAGCCGAGGCCTCGCGCGCGCTCCTGGCCGCGCCCCGCTCGCCTTCCGGGTGGAAGAAGAGGGAGCTGTCGACCCCGCGGCAGGCAGCGAGCAGCTGCCAGTCCCAGAGGTCGGCGTTCGGTCCGGGGAGGCGGGAGAAATCTGCCATTGGTAGTCCTCTTGGTGCCGGTACTGAGGCGGATAGGTCCATGTCTCCACACCTACTGTCGGAGTAGATGTAAATATGACTCATTGGGAATCTAGCCTCAGACATGGAGCAAACGGAAGGAAAGCCGCCAAATAGGGCATAGCTCCAGATGGAGGACAGGTGGCTCGTGGCTCCTGCGCCGTGATCGCTTCCTCACGTAGAGTGCCGAAGGTGTCCGTCCGACCCGTAACTCTTTCGAGTGACCATCGTTGAGAGTGCGAAGGCGGTTGAACCAATAAGTTCTCGGACAGGTGTCCGGGGGCATCGACCGCACAGGTGACGATACGTACCAGCCTGGAGGCTCAAGGTGACGCGCATCAGCAGCTGCGGAGGGCGGTCATGACATCCGTCCTCGTCTGCGACGACTCCCCGCTTGCCCGAGAGGCGCTCCGTCGCGCGGTTGCCACCGTGCCCGGCGTCGAGCGTGTGACGACGGCTGCCAACGGCGAGGAAGTCCTCCGCCGCTGGGGTGCCGACCGCTCCGACCTGATTCTGATGGATGTACGGATGCCCGGGCTCGGCGGTGTGGAGACGGTCCGTCGGCTGCTCTCGGCCGACCCCGGTGCCCGCATCATCATGCTCACGGTCGCCGAGGACCTGGACGGCGTGGCCCTCGCGGTCGCCGCCGGCGCCCGGGGTTACCTGCACAAGGACGCCTCGCGCGCCGAACTGCGGGCCACGGTCACCCAGGCCCTAGCCGACCCGACCTGGCGACTGGCCCCGCGCCGGCTCCGCTCGGCCGAGATGGGCGCCGCGCCCACGCTCACCGCGCGCGAGATCCAGGTGCTGGAGGGCATGAGCCACGGCCGGTCCAACGCGGAGATCGGGCGCGAGCTCTTCCTCTCCGAGGACACGGTCAAGACGCACGCCCGCAGGCTGTTCAAGAAGCTCGGCGCCTCGGACCGGGCGCACGCCGTGGCGCTCGGCTTCCGCTGGGGTCTGGTCCGCTGATCTCCGGGTCGTGGCCGGGCCCCGCCCGGTCCGCCGCAGACCGCTGATCGTCGAGAGCGGTCCCGTCCGCCACCGGCGGACGGGGCGGCGCGCCGCCCTCGTCGCCTTGTCGTCGCCGGGGTCAGCCCTGTCCCGCCGTACCCGGTGCGCACCCGGGGGTTGGCGGGGCACAATCCGGGGGACGTCTCGCTTCGTGCGCGATGCCGCATCCTTGAGGGTGTGGAGTCTCTCGGAGACGATTCGGCCGAGCGGGAGGGGAGGGCGCAGATGATGGGTTCCGGCGCACCCGCTCATAACGCTTCGATGCACAACAAGGGCCACGGTGCCGCGGATGCTCCGGCGCCAAGGCACCATGGATTGATGCGCGACGACGAGGCCCTGGGGTCACCCGCGGCCACAGGCCCCACCGGCGCCGCCAAAGGCGGTAGTGCCGGGGGCGTCAGCGCGCTCGTACGGCGTGCGGTGGAGGGCGACGAGCAGGCCACGCACGATCTGCTCGCCTTCGTGCACCCCCTCGCGATCCGTTATTGCCGCACCCGGCTCTCGCGGCTTCCGGGTGACGCTCGTCACTTCGTGGAGGACCTGGCGCAGGAGGTCTGCGTCGCCGTCCTGATGGCGCTGCCGCGCTACCGGGACACCGGGCGGCCCTTCGAGGCCTTCGTCTTCGCCATCGCCGCGCACAAGGTCGCCGACCTGCAACGGGCCGCCATGCGGCACCCAGGCAGCACGGCCGTGCCGTCCGACGAGATGCCGGAACGGCCCGACGACTCGCTGGGTCCGGAGGAGCGGGCGCTGCTCAGCAGCGACGCGGCCTGGGCCAAGAAGCTGCTGGCCAACCTTCCGGAGAACCAGCGCGAGCTCCTCGTCCTGCGCGTGGCCGTCGGGCTGACCGCGGAGGAGACCGGGCAGATGCTCGGCATGTCCCCCGGGGCCGTGCGCGTGGCCCAGCACCGGGCGCTCAGCCGACTGCGGGCGCTCGCCGAGCAGTAGGCCGCCGGGGCCGCCGGGGCCGCCGGGGTGGGCTGCGGTCGGGGGTCCTCGCCGGTCCGGCCGTCGCCACCGGTCGTAGGAAACGACGAAACTTCTGCTTGACCTTGGTCGTGGAATGAGACGCGTCGGGATCCCGTTAGCATGGACATCCGCGCTGAGCAAGACCATTTGGGAAGGTGTCATGACTGACAGCGGTTCGACTGGAGTGCCCGACAAATTCGCCACGCTCGGACTGACCTACGACGACGTGCTGCTGCTGCCGGGCGCGTCGGACATGTCGCCGGACGCGATCGACACCTCTTCCCTCATCTCGCGCAACGTTCGTGTGAACGTCCCGCTGCTGTCCGCGGCCATGGACAAGGTCACCGAGGCCCGCATGGCCATCGCGATGGCCCGTCAGGGCGGCGTCGGCGTGCTGCACCGCAACCTCTCCATCGCCGACCAGGCCAACCAGGTCGACCTGGTCAAGCGCTCCGAGTCCGGCATGGTCACCGACCCGATCACGGTGCACCCGGACGCGACGCTGCGCGAGGCCGACGAGCTCTGCGCCAAGTTCCGCATCTCGGGCGTCCCGGTCACCGACGCCGCCGGCAAGCTCCTCGGCATCGTCACCAACCGCGACATGGCCTTCGAGTCGGACCGCAGCCGCCAGGTGCGCGAGGTCATGACCCCGATGCCGCTGGTCACGGGCAAGGTCGGCATCTCGGGCGTGGACGCCATGGAGCTGCTGCGCCGCCACAAGATCGAGAAGCTGCCGCTGGTCGACGACGCGGGCATCCTCAAGGGCCTCATCACGGTCAAGGACTTCGTCAAGGCCGAGAAGTACCCGAACGCCGCCAAGGACACGGACGGCCGGCTGCTCGTCGGCGCGGCCGTCGGCGTCGCCGGTGACGCGTACGAGCGCGCCCAGGCGCTGATCGAGGCGGGCGCCGACTTCATCGTCGTCGACACCGCCCACGGTCACTCCCGCCTGGTCGGCGACATGGTCGCCAAGATCAAGTCGAACTCCGGCGTGGACGTCATCGGCGGCAACGTCGCCACCCGCGACGGCGCCCAGGCGCTGATCGACGCCGGTTGCGACGGCATCAAGGTCGGCGTCGGCCCCGGCTCCATCTGCACCACCCGCGTCGTCGCCGGCATCGGCGTCCCGCAGGTCACCGCGATCTACGAGGCCTCGCTCGCCGCCAAGGCGGCCGGCGTCCCGGTCATCGGCGACGGCGGCCTCCAGTACTCCGGCGACATCGCGAAGGCCCTGGTCGCGGGCGCCGACACGGTGATGCTCGGCTCGCTGCTCGCGGGCTGCGAGGAGTCCCCGGGCGAGCTGCTCTTCATCAACGGCAAGCAGTTCAAGTCGTACCGCGGCATGGGCTCGCTCGGCGCGATGCAGTCCCGCGGCGAGCAGCGCTCCTTCTCCAAGGACCGCTACTTCCAGGAGGGCGTGGGCGGCGACGACAAGCTCATCCCCGAGGGCATCGAGGGCCAGGTGCCGTATCGCGGGCCGCTCTCCGCGGTGGTCCACCAGCTGGTCGGTGGTCTGCGGCAGTCGATGTTCTACGTCGGTGGCCGGACCGTGCCCGAGCTGCAGGAGCGGGGCCGCTTCGTGCGGATCACCTCGGCCGGGCTCAAGGAGAGCCACCCGCACGACATCCAGATGACGGTCGAGGCGCCGAACTACTCCCGTAAGGGGTAGCAGGTGAGCTGAGGTGGGGGCGGGCCCGGGTGATCGGGCCCGCCCTTCGCCGTTGCCGGGGGCTCCGCCCCCGGACCCCCGCGCCTCAAACGCCGGCGGGGCTGGATCGGCCTGCGGGGCTGGATCGGCCGGATTGGTCGGCGGGGCTGAGCTCGCCGTCCCGTACAGCGGTCAGCGGGACGCATGCACCCGGCGTTCGGGGATACTGGACGGGCAGACCCAGAGGAAAGGCCACCACACGTGACTGAGATCGAGATCGGGCGCGGCAAGCGCGGCCGCAGGGCGTACGCGTTCGACGACATCGCCATCGTCCCGAGCCGGCGTACCCGGGACCCGAAGGAGGTCTCGATCGCCTGGCAGATCGACGCGTACCGCTTCGAGCTCCCCTTCCTGGCCGCCCCCATGGACTCGGTCGTCTCCCCGCAGACCGCGATCCGCATCGGCGAGCTCGGCGGCCTCGGCGTGCTGAACCTCGAAGGCCTGTGGACCCGGTACGAGGACCCGCAGCCGCTGCTCGACGAGATCACGGAGCTGGACGAGGACGCGGCCACCCGCCGCCTCCAGGAGATCTACTCCGCGCCGATCCAGGCGGACCTGATCCGCCGGCGCATCAAGGAGGTGCGCGACTCGGGCGTCGTCACCGCCGCCGCGCTCTCCCCGCAGCGCACCGCCGAGTTCTCCAAGGCCGTGGTGGACGCGGGCGTGGACATCTTCGTGATCCGCGGCACCACCGTGTCGGCCGAGCACGTCTCGGGCGCCGCCGAGCCGCTGAACCTCAAGCAGTTCATCTACGAGCTCGACGTCCCGGTCATCGTGGGCGGCTGCGCCACCTACACGGCGGCCCTGCACCTGATGCGCACCGGCGCCGCGGGCGTCCTGGTGGGCTTCGGCGGCGGCGCCGCGCACACCACGCGCAACGTGCTCGGCATCCAGGTCCCGATGGCGACCGCCGTCGCGGACGTGGCCGCGGCCCGCCGCGACTACATGGACGAGTCCGGCGGCCGCTACGTGCACGTCATCGCGGACGGCGGCGTGGGCTGGTCGGGCGACATCCCGAAGGCCGTCGCCTGCGGCGCGGACGCCGTGATGATGGGCTCCCCGCTGGCGCGCGCCACCGATGCGCCGGGCCGCGGGTACCACTGGGGCATGGAGGCGGTCCACGAGGACGTGCCGCGCGGCAAGAAGGTCGACCTCGGCGTGGTCGGCACCACCGAGGAGATCCTCACCGGCCCGTCGCACACCCCGGACGGCTCGATGAACATCTTCGGCGCGCTACGCCGCTCGATGGCCACCACCGGCTACAGCGAGCTCAAGGAGTTCCAGCGGGTCGAGGTCACGGTCGCGGACTCGCAGCACAGCCGCTGACGACCGCTGTCCCGTACGTACGCGGGAGGGCCGGCACCCGAGGGGGTGCCGGCCCTCCCGCGTATCGGCGGCCTCGCCGGGAGCCGGGGCCGTCAGTTGCCGGTCTTGCGGGCCGTCTGGAAGGACGCGTAGCCGCCGATGGCGAGGAAGAGGAAGGTCATCGGGCCCGAGACCTCCTTCCAGGCTTCGACCAGTCCGGAGACGCCGACGCCGAGCACGTCGACCGTGGTCGTACCGAGGGCCTCCGCCGTGATCCAGGCGATGCCGAAGAGCTGGCCCGCGAAGATGGCGGCCAGGGAGAGCACGGCGCTGACGACCGGCAGGACCGGGTTCGGACCGCCCAGCTTGCCGGCGGCGAAGCCGACCAGGGCGCCGACCGCGACGGCGGCGTACCCGATCTGGTATCCGCTGGCGCCGATGATCGCGCCGTAGACGCCGGCGGTGACCAGGGCCGCGACGGCGGCGGCGACGAGGCCGAGGCCGAGGTTGCCGGCGCGGGCCGGGGCCGGGGCGGCGGGTGCCTCGGTGAAGGAGTCGGGCGCGGGCGGCTGGAAGTTCTGGCTCATCGGGAAATCCCCCCAGGGATTCGGGCGCACGTGTGCCCGTGGGTCATAAGTGCGAGATAAGTGACGCCGCAGGCTAGCAGCCGTGCCGGACATCCACAGGGGGGATTTCCCGGTCCTCAGAGACGGTGGGCCGCGCCCACCGGGCTGGCGCCTCGGGTGTCCAGGAGCAGCTGGGCCTTCACCGCGAGCCCTTGCAGGTCGTAGGTGCGGTGGTGCTGGAGCAGGATCGTCAGATCGGCGTTCGCGGCGGCCTCGTACAACGATTCGGCGCGGGGGACCGGCTGGTCCCTGACGCGCCAGCCCGTGATGTACGGGTCGTGGTAGCTGATCAGGGCCCCCAGGTCGAGGAGGCGGCTGGCGATCTCGCGGGCCGGGGAGCCCTCCTGGTCGGCGAGGTCGGGCTTGTAGGTGACGCCCAGGAGGAGGACGCGGGCGCCGCGGGCGGATTTGCCGTGCTCGTTCAGCAGGGTGGCGGAGCGCTGGATGACGTACTGGGGCATCCGGTTGTTGATCTCCTGCGCCAGGCCGACCATGCGCAGGGGGTGGCCGGGGGTGCGGGTGGTGTGGGGGAGGTAGTTCGGGTCGAGGGGGACGCCGTGGCCGCCGACGCCGGGGCCGGGGCGGAAGGCCTGGAAGCCGTACGGCTTGGTCTCGGCGCAGCGGATCACGTCCCACAGGTCGACGCCGAGGTCGTGGCAGAGCACCGCCATCTCGTTCATGAGGGCGATGTTGACGTGGCGGTAGTTCGTTTCGAGGAGCTGTACGGTCTCGGCCTCGCGCAGGCCGCGGGCGCGGACGACCTTCTCGGTGAGGCGGGCGTAGAAGGCGTGCGCGGACTCCGTGCAGGCGGGGGTGAGGCCGCCGATCACCTTGGGGGTGTTGGAGATGCCGTGCGTCCGGTTGCCCGGGTCGAGGCGGCTGGGGGAGTAGGCCAGGTGGAAGTCCCGGCCGGCCCGCAGCCCGGAGCCCGCTTCGAGGATCGGGCGGAGGTAGTCCTCGGTGACGCCCGGGTGGGCGGCGGATTCGAGGATCACGGTGGTGTGGGGGCGCAGCCGGGCGGCGAGCGCGCGGCCGGCCTCGCCGACGGCGGAGAGGTCCAGGGCACGATCGGCGCCGAGCTGGGTGGGGGCGCAGATGACGGCCGTGCGGACCCGGCCGAGCTCGGCGGGGTTGGTGGTGACCCGGAAGCCGGCCGCCGACATGCGGCGGATCTCGGCGGCGGTGAGGGTGGAGTCCGTGACCGGACCGCTGTCGTAGCCGACCGTCTCGATCCCGGCGGCGACGGCCGCCTGGGCGAGAGGGAGGCCGAGATGGCCGAGTCCGATGACGGCGAGATCTGCGGGCATGGGGGTGCCGTCCCTTCCCTGACATGAGGGGGCTGCCGCGCAAGTCCTCCGGGGGCACAGGGGAGCTGGCGCAATGTCAGACTAGGCGTATATATGACAGATATGTCGGATTCTGGGGTGAACGCCACCGTTGTGTTGTCCACAGGCGGTGGCTGATGTGGGTGCGGGCGGTCAGAATCATGAAGCGGGGCATGTGAGCGGGATCTCATCCGCACCAACGGGAGGCAGCCGTGAGGACAGCGACACTGGGGCCGGCGCAGCGGGCCGAAGCCCTCACCCGGATGGCCGAGGGGGAGCTGGACGTGCTGGTGGTGGGTGCGGGCGTGGTGGGCGCCGGCACCGCGCTCGACGCCGTGACCAGGGGCTTGTCGACGGGCCTGGTGGAGGCGCGGGACTGGGCCTCGGGCACCTCCAGCCGGTCGAGCAAGCTGATCCACGGCGGCCTGCGCTATCTGGAGATGCTCGACTTCGCCCTCGTACGGGAGGCGCTGAAGGAGCGCGGCCTGCTGCTGGAACGGCTCGCCCCGCACCTGGTGAAGCCGGTGCCGTTCCTGTACCCCTTGCAGCACAAGGGCTGGGAGCGGCTGTACGCCGGCTCGGGCGTCGCGCTGTACGACGCGATGTCGGTCTCCAGCGGGCACGGGAGGGGCCTGCCGGTGCACCGGCACCTGTCGCGCAAGCGCGCGCTGCGCGTGGCACCCGCGCTGCGCAAGGACGCGCTGGTGGGGGCCCTGCAGTACTACGACGCCCAGATGGACGACGCGCGGTACGTCGCCACACTGGTGCGGACGGCCTCGGCGTACGGGGCGCACTGCGCCAACCGGGCGAGGGTGACCGGCTTCCTGCGCGAGGGCGAACGGGTGGTCGGCGCGCGCGTGCGGGACGTGGAGGGCGGCGGCGAATACGAGATCCGCGCGAAGCAGGTCGTGAACGCCACGGGGGTGTGGACGGACGACACCCAGGCGCTGATCGGGGAGCGCGGGCAGTTCCACGTACGGGCCTCGAAGGGCATCCACCTGGTCGTGCCGAAGGACCGGATCCATTCGAGCACCGGGCTGATCCTGCGGACCGAGAAGTCCGTGCTGTTCGTCATCCCGTGGGGGCGGCACTGGATCGTGGGGACCACGGACACCGACTGGGACCTGGACAAGGCGCACCCGGCGGCGTCGAGCGCGGACATCGACTACCTGCTGGAGCACGTGAACTCGGTGCTGGCGGTGCCGCTGACGCGCGATGACGTCCAGGGCGTGTACGCGGGCCTGCGGCCGTTGCTGGCCGGGGAGTCGGACGCGACGAGCAAGCTGTCGCGCGAGCACACGGTGGCGCACCCGGTGCCGGGGCTGGTGGTGGTCGCGGGCGGCAAGTACACGACGTACCGGGTCATGGCGAAGGACGCGGTCGACGAGGCGGTGCACGGGCTGGACCAGCGGGTGGCGCAGTGCGTGACGGAGGACGTGCCGCTGGTGGGGGCCGAGGGGTACCGGGCGCTGTGGAACGGGCGGGCGCGGATGGCGTCCCGGACGGGGCTCCATGTGGTGCGGGTGGAGCACCTGCTGAACCGGTACGGGTCGCTGACGGAGGAACTGCTGGACCTGATCGCCGCCGATCCGCGGCTGCGGGAGCCGGTGTCCGGGGCGGACGACTATCTGCGGGCGGAGATCCTGTACGCGGCCTCGCACGAGGGGGCGCGGCACCTGGACGACGTGCTGACGCGGCGGACGCGGATCTCGATCGAGACCTTCGACCGCGGAACGCGGTCGGCGCGGGAGTGCGCGGAGTTGATGGCACCGGTGCTGGGGTGGGACGAGCAGCAGATCGCGAAGGAAGTGGAGCACTACGAGAAGCGGGTCCAGGCGGAGCGGGAATCGCAGCGTCAGCCGGACGATCAGACGGCGGATGCGGCGCGGCTGGGGGCGCCCGACATCGTTCCGTTGTAACTCCGGGATGCGGAAAGGGGAACCGTGGACCCGGGGGGTCCGTCCGTTGCGGAGTGAGGAACAATGAGGGTTCTGCCGGGGCGGGTTATCGCGAGCCCCGGCCGCCGGGTCGCTCAGCCGCTGGGGCAGGCGGAGCAGCGGCACGATCGCAGAGGGGACGCATGTCGAAGCCGGAGCACGGGACGCCTGCCGGGTCGCCTGCGGCGAAGCCCGACGATGGGGAAGCTGCGGCTGCCGGGTCGCCTGCCGGGTCGCCTGCCGGGTCGCCTGCGGCGAAGCCTGAGGACGCGAAGCCTGCGGAGCCGGCGCTGCGGCCGGGCAAGGCTGCGCCTTCCGAGTCGCCTGCGGCGGAGCCTGACGGTGTGGAAGCTGTGGCTGTCCGGGCGCCTGCGGTGGAGCCTGAGGGCGCGAAGCCTGCGGGTGCGAAGCCGGGGTCGGGCAAGGCTGCGCCTGTCGGGGCGCCTGCGGCGAAGCTTGACGATGTGGAAGCTGTGGCTGCCGGGTCGTCTGCGGTGGAGCCTGAGGACGTGAAGCCTGCGGCTGCGGAGGCGGGGGCGGGCAAGGCTGGGCCTGCGGGGGCGTCTGCGGCGGAGCTTGACGGTGCCGGGTCGCCTGTGGCGGAGCCTGAGGACGTGAAGCCTGCGGCTGCGAAGGCGGGGTCCGTGGGGGTGTTGGGCAAGGCTTCGGCCGGGGGTAATCCCGTCGTCGAGAAGGCGGATGCCATGGCGGCCGCCGTCAAGGCCGCGGCCGCGAGGGCGGCCGGGGACGGGGAGGACAAGGGGCGCTTGCTGGCCGGGCGGTACCGGCTGGGGGCCGTGCTCGGCAAGGGCGGGATGGGCACCGTCTGGCGGGCCCAGGACGAGACCCTGGGCCGGACGGTCGCCGTCAAGGAGCTCCGCTTCAGCACCGGGGTCGACGAGGACGAGAAGCGCCGCCTCATCACCCGTACCCTCCGCGAGGCCAAGGCCATTGCCCGGATTCGCAGCGGCGGCGCCGTGACGGTGTACGACGTCGTCGACGAGGACGGCCGCCCGTGGATCGTCATGGAGCTCATCGAGGGCCCCTCGCTCGCCGAGTTCGTACGGGAGAACGGCCCCCTCACCCCGCACCGCGCGGCCGAGGTCGGCCTCGCCGTGCTCGACGTCCTGCGCGCCGCGCACGGCCAGGGCATCCTGCACCGGGACGTCAAGCCGTCCAACGTGCTCATCGCCGGCAACGGCCGTGTCGTCCTCACCGACTTCGGCATCGCGCAGGTCGAGGGCGACCCCTCCGTCACCTCCACCGGCATGCTCGTGGGCGCCCCCTCCTACATCTCCCCCGAGCGCGCCCGCGGCCACAAGCCCGGCCCGCCCGCCGACATGTGGTCGCTCGGCGGCCTGCTGTACGCCGCCGTCGAGGGCGTGCCCCCGTACGACAAGGGGTCCGCGCTCGCCACCCTCACCGCGGTGATGACCGAGCCCGTGGACCCGCCGAAGAACGCCGGCCCGCTGACCGAGGTCATCTACGGGCTGCTCGCCAAGGACCCGGACCGCCGCCTCGACGACGGCCGCGCCCGGGCGATGCTGACCGCCGTACTCGCGGCGCCCGAGCCCGCGCAGGCCCCCGTCGCGTCCCCGGTCGCCGAGGAGACCCGGCAGATATCGCTGGCCGACGCCAAGGCCGCCGCGGAGCAGGCCACCGCCGAGAAGGCGGCCGAGAAGGCGGCGAAGAAGGAACGCGAACGGCGCGAGCGCGAGCAGCGCGAACGCGCCCGCGCCGCGCTGAAGTCGGCCCGCAAGGCCGCGACGGCCGCAGCCGCGGTGGCCACGACGGCCGTCTCCGCCGCCGAGCCGCCGAAGTCCAGGCAGCCCCACGTCGTGGCGCCGCTCACGGACGTGATGCCGCGCCGCACCATCGCGCTCGCGATAGCCGCCCTGGTCGTGGTGCTGGCGGTGGTCGGCTCGCTGATCGCCTACGCCTTCAGCGACGACAACAAGGGCACGAAGGACGAGGGCAAGGGCGGCCAGGCCACCCCGGGCGCATCGGCCGGTCAGACGCCGGGCGGGGGCGGCCAGACCTCTCCGAAGCCCTCGCCGAACACCGGTGAACAGGGCGCCAACGGCAGCGCCGGCACCGGTGGTCAGCAGGGCCAGGGGCAGCAGACCCCGGCCGCCAGCCAGGGACAGGGCTCCACCTCCGGGGGACCCGGCGGCGCGATCCCGGCGGGATACGCCCTGGTGACGGACTTCGGGTTCCACTTCTCGATGGTGATGCCCGAGGGCTTCAAGCACCTCGGCACGGCGGGCGAGAACTCGGGCGCCATCTACAGCCGGGCCCGCGACTTCCCGCGCATCCAGGTCGACTTCAACGCCAGCCCGGGCGACGACGCCCGCGCCGCCTGGGCCGCGCTGGCCCCCTCCGTGGCGGGCAGCAGCAAGGCCTACCGGCAGATCCGCATCGACGCGGTGGACTACAGGGGCTATCCGACCGTCGCCGACTGGGAGTTCGAGCGGGAGCAGAACGGCATGAAGGTCCGTGTGCTCAACCGCGGGTTCAAGGTGGACCCGAAGCACGGCTACGCCATCATGATCAGCTGCGCCGCCGACCAGTGGGACGGCCCCGAGTGCACGCAGATGCGCGACATCGCCTTCCAGACCTTCCAGCCGCTCGGCTGACCCCGGGACGCGGGCGGCCCTGGCGACGTATCGTGTCAGGCGGGGCCATGGGGGGCCCGCCGCACTCGGGGGAGGCGATGTGGAGGAGTACGCGGGCCGGATCCTGGCCGGCCGCTACCGCCTGCCGCTGCCGCCGTCCGACGCGTACGAGCTGGTCGAGACGCGGGCCTTCGACACGCGCAGCGGGCAGGAAGTCCTGGTTCGGCAGGTGCCGTTGCCGGAGGTCGTGGACGCGGAGCTGATGGACGGGCCGTGGGCCGTCCCGGCGGCGGCGCGCCGCTCGCCCGCCGACCTGCCGGCCGTGCGGCGCGCGATCGAGGCGGCGCAGGCGGCGGCCTCGATCCCGGACCATCCGCGGCTGGACCAGGTCTTCGACGTCTTCGCCGAGGGCGAGTCGCTGTGGATAGTGAGCGAACTGGTCCCGGCCAGGCCGCTGGCCGCGCTGATCGCCGATGAACCGCTGAGCCCGTACCGGGCGGCCGAGGTGGCGTCGGACGTGCTGACCGCGCTGCGGGTGCTGCACGCGCACGGCTGGACGCACCGGAACATCACCGTCCGGACGGTGTTGGTGTGTGATGACGGGCGGGTCGTGCTGACCGGCCTGGCGGCCGGCGCGGCGGAGGACGCCCTGTGCGGGTACGACCCCGTCCCCGTCCCGGACGCGCCCGTCTCCGACGCGTCGCGATGGGGTGCGGCCCCTGCCCCTGCCCCGGACGGTGGTGCTTCCGACGCGGGCCCCGTGGGCCAGGCGCCCAGGAACGGCTACGAGTTCGGCCGGGGGCCGGATGCCGGGGACCCGGGCCAGGACGCCGGTGCGCCCTCCCCGCGGCCGGATGCCGGATACGCGCCGCTCGTGGCTCCCGGGTACGACACCGGGCCGCGGTACACCGATCACATCACCCCCGGGCGTCCGCAGGAGCGGCCCGACGTCCAGGCCGCCGCGCGGGCCGGGGCCATCGCCGCCTACCGGGCCGGGGCGCGGGCGGCCGCCGCCCGGGTCACCGAGCAGCGCAAGGCCGAGCCCGGGGCGGTGGCCGGGGCCGGGCCCGTGCCGGAGCGCAGGCCCGAGGGATCGACCCTGCCGCAGGGGTACTCGTACCCGTACGGCGGCTCGGAGACGGGCGCCGCCGCCCCCTGGCACGGTGCGACCCCCCGCCGCCCGGCGTTGCCGGCCCCGCAGGAACCTCAGCCGTCGGCTCTGCCGCAGGCCGAGCCGCGACCGGGCCCGGAGCCGCAGCCGCAGCCGGAGCCACAGCCACAGCCACAGCCGCAGCCGCAGCCGCAGCCGCAGCCGCAGGCCGGATCGCCGGTGGCGCCCGCCCGGCCCGCGCTGCCCGCACAGCTCGCCCTGCCGCAGGGCTACCGCCACGCCGACACCCCTGGCCGGTCACCACAGGGCCCGCCGCAGCCGGTCCCCCGGACCGGGCTCGACGCCGAGCGGGCCCGGCAGACGCGGATGGCCGTCGTCGGGGCCGTCACCGAGCGGTGGGCCCCCGAGCAGGCCGGCCCCGTGCACGGGCACTGGCAGCTGGCGCCCCCCGTCGGGCCCGCCACCGACCTCTGGGCGCTCGGCGCGCTCCTGTTCCGCGCCGTGCAGGGGCACGCCCCGTACCCCGAGGACAGCGTGGCGGAGCTCGTCGAGATGGTCTGCGCCGAGCCGCCCGCCTTCGCGGAGGAGTGCGGCGCGCTCCGCCCGGTCGTGGAGTCGCTGCTGCGTCAGGACCCCACCGAGCGGCCCGACTTCGAGGAGCTCCGCGGCTGGCTGCGGTCGCTCGTACGGTCCGCCCCCGAGCCGGACGCCGGGTTCGGCGTGCTCCCGATGGCGCCGGCGGATCCCGCGCGACTGCCCGTCGTACGCCGCCGCGGTGAGATCCACGGGCGGCACCGCCATCCCGCGGCCCCCCGCAAGCCGCGCGCCCTCGGCCTGACGCTGCTCATCGGCATCCTGGTCCTCCTCGCCGCCGCCGTGGCGTACGCAATGCTGTTCATGCCCCGGGCCGCCGAGTCCGGGGAACAGCCCGGCGCCGCGCCGACCCGGCCGAAGCAGAGCCCCTCGCAGGTCCCCACCGGCACGCCCGAGTCCAAGCCCGCGCCCCAGACGGCCGCGCCACCCGCCGGAACACCGGCCGCGCCCGCTCCCGCCCCGCCCGGCTACACCACCCAACAGGACCCGGAGCACTTCGAGATCGCCGTCCCCGACGGCTGGGAGCGCCGCGGGATCAACGAGGCCGGACAGGTGCGGTACACCGACGGGCAGTTCGTGCTGACCGTCGTCCCCGGCCGGGACAAGGTCCAGGGCAATCCGGACCCGGCGGCGTACCAGAAGGACAAGGAGCCGGAGCTGACCCCGTACCGCACGTCCACCTGGTCGACCGTCGGCGACGTCAAGACCACCAAGGTCGGGCAGCAACTCCGCGCCACGGGCCGGTACACGTGGATCGACGGGACCGGTCGCAACGTCTACGCCCGCAACTTCGTCGTCGCGCTGGGCGGCAGCTACCACGTCGTCCTGGTCACGGGCCCGGAGGACGAACAGTCCAAGGTCACCGAGGTCTTCGAGAAGGCCACGGCCAGTTACAAGTCCGGTGGGTGAGGCGGTACTGACGGGGGATCACTACGGCGATTGCGTCACAGTGCCGTCTTTCGGCGCCCCGGCGGTTCCGGCAGCACCCGGGGGCTCCGTAATCTGGCCTGAAGTGCAGAGAGCGGCGGGATTTCGTGGAACAGCAGACAGGTGGGGGCGCCGTGCTGGCGGGCCGGTACCGGCTCGTCGAGCCGATCGGCCGCGGCGGCATGGGCAAGGTGTGGCGCGCGCATGACGAGCTGCTCCACAGGACCGTCGCCGTCAAGGAACTGACGGCGGGTCTGTACGTCGCCCAGGCCGACCGGGACGTCATGCACGCCCGGACGCAGAAGGAGGCCCGGGCCGCGGCCCGGATCCAGCATCCGGCGGTCGTCACCGTCCACGACGTGCTGGGGCACGACGACCGGCCGTGGATCGTCATGGAGTACATCGACGGCCCCTCGCTCGCCGAGGCGGCCAAGGCGGCCGGGCGGATCGAGCCCCGCGAGGCGGCCCGGATCGGGCTGCACGTGCTGGGCGCGCTGCGCGCGGCGCACGCGGTCGGCGTACTGCACCGGGACGTGAAGCCGGGCAACGTGCTGCTCGCCAAGGACGGCCGGGTGCTGCTCACGGACTTCGGCATCGCCGCGATCGAGGGGGACTCCTCCATCACGCGCACCGGCGAGATCGTCGGCTCCATCGACTACCTGGCTCCGGAGCGGGTCACCGGCGGGTCCCCCGACCCGGCCTCCGACCTGTGGTCGCTCGGCGCCACGCTCTACACGGCCGTGGAGGCCCGCTCGCCGTTCCGCCGCACGTCGCCCATCTCCAGCCTGCAGGCCGTGGTGAACGACGAGCCGCCGGCCCTGCGGCAGGCCGGTGCCCTGGGGCCGGTGATCACGGCCCTGCTGCGCAAGGATCCGGCCGAGCGGCCCTCGGCCGCGGAGGCGGAGCGGATGCTGATCGAGGCGATGGAGGGCCGGGTCCCCAAGGCGGCCCAGGCGTACGTACCCACGCGCGCGGTCACGTCGGAAGAGCTCGCACCGGCGCAGGAGCCGCCCGAGGAGCCTGCCCGGCACGGGGAGGTCGCACAGACGGCCCCGCTGCCGGATGCGCCCGTGTCCGCGCCCGCGCCCGCCGACCAGGGCGGTGGCTGGCTCAAGCGCGCCGCGGTGGTGGCGCTGGTGGCGGCGCTGCTCGGCGGCGGTGGTGTGTTCGGGATCCTCAAGTACACCGGGGACTCGGGGGCGGACGACAAGGTCACGAGTTCGACGGGCGGGCAGTCGGGCGGGCAGTCGGGCGACGACGGGAAGCCGCGGGCGGCGGCCCCGCCGGCCGGCTACAACAAGGTCACGGACCCCATCGCCGGCTTCACCCTGTTCGTCCCGAACGGCTGGACGCGCCAGGCGAACGGCGACCAGATCGACTACACCCCGGACAACGGAAAGCACTTCATCCGGATCGCGGCCGACTCCACCCCGGACTACCAGGACCCGTACGCGCACCTGCTCGACCTGGAGAAGCAGGTGCGGAATCGGACCGACTACAAGAAGGTGCGGCTGAACCAGAACACCTTCCGGGACAGCACCCGGGCCGCGCTCTGGGACTTCACCTGGACGGAGAAGCAGAACCACCCCGGTCCGCGCCGGGCCAAGGAACAGATGTACGTCGCCCCGGACGGCACGGAGTACGCCATCTACATGTCGAGTCCTGTCGCCGACTGGGCCACGACCGAGCAGCAGTTCGACATCGTGCTCAGCGGCTGGGAGCCGCCCGCCGGGAAGCCCTGATTCCGTCACCGCGCCAGTGATCGCTGGCGGACAAGGCAAAATCCGGTTACCGGCGGGTACCCAAAGCCTGTCCGGCGCAATACGCTCACCGGCATGACGGACTCGCAGGCCCCCGCCGCCCCCCGGACCGCACCGCAGCCCACCAACCCGGTCGCCCCCGCCCCGGCCGGTGCCCGCACCGCCGCCGACGTGGTGACCCCCGACCTGGTCGCCCGGCTGACCCGCGGAGTGATCGGCTCCGGTCGCACCGCCAACCACACCCCCTTCACCGGGGACCGGCTGGCGGAGCTTCCCGAGGCCACTCCCGAAGACGTGGCCGAGGCCTTCGACCGGGCCCGCGCCGCCCAGCCCGCCTGGGCGGCCGTCCCCGTACGCAAGCGGGCGGCGGTCCTGCTGCGTTTCCACGACCTGGTCCTGGCCCGGCAGGCCGAGGTCCTCGACCTGATCCAGCTGGAGACCGGCAAGGCCCGCCTGCACGCCCACGAGGAGGTCCAGGCGGTCGCCGTCGCCGCCCGCCACTACGGCCGCAAGGCCCCCTCGTACCTGCGCCCCAAGGGCCACACGGGCGCCATGCCCACCCTCACCAAGGTCACCGAGCTGCGCCAGCCGCGCGGGGTCGTCGGGCAGATCGCCCCCTGGAACTACCCCCTGGAGCTGTCGGTCGGCGACGCGCTGCCCGCCTTCGTGGCGGGCAACGCCCTCGTCATGAAGCCCGACACCGAAACCGCGCTCACCGCGCTGTGGGCCCGCGACCTGCTGATCGAGGCCGGGCTGCCCGCCGAGGTCTTCCAGATCGTCCTCGGCGAGGGCCCCGTCGTCGGCCCCGAGGTGGTCCGGTACGCGGACTACGTCTCCTTCACCGGCTCGACCCGTACCGGCCGCGAGGTCGCCCAGGGCGCGGCCGCCCGCCTCGTCGGAGTCTCCCTCGAACTGGGCGGCAAGAACGCCATGCTCGTCCTGCACGACGCCGACATCGAAAAGGCCGCCGCGGGCGCCGTCCGCGCCTGCTTCTCCTCCGCCGGCCAGCTGTGCATCTCCATCGAGCGGCTCTACGTCCACGCCTCGATAGCCGACGCGTTCGTGGCCCGCTTCGCCGCCCGGACCAAGGCCATGCGGCTCGGCGCCTCCCTCGCCTACGGCGCCGACATGGGCTCGCTGGTCGGCGAGCGCCAGCTGGAGACCGTACAGCGGCACGTGGACGAGGCCGTCGCCAAGGGCGCCACCCTCGTCGCCGGCGGCACCGCCCGCCCCGACATCGGCCCGCTCTTCTACGAGCCCACCATCCTCGACGGCGTCGAGGCGCCCATGGCGGTGTGCGGCGAGGAGACCTTCGGCCCGGTCGTCTCGATCTACCGCTTCACCGACGAGGACGAGGCGATCGCCGAGGCCAACGCCACCGCCTACGGACTGAACTCCAGCGTCTGGACCAAGGACGCCCGCCGCGGCCACGCCGTCGCCGCCCGCCTGCGCACCGGCACCGTCAACATCAACGAGGGCTACGCCCCCGCCTACGGCAGCGCCCAGGCGCCCATGGGCGGCATGAAGGACTCCGGCCTCGGCCGCCGCCACGGCTCCGAGGGCATCCTCAAGTACACCGAGGCCCAGACCGTCGCCCACCAGCGGCTGCTCCCGATGGCGCCCTCGCTGGGCATGGACGACGAGAAGTACGCGGCGTTCATGACCCGCAGCCTCCAGGTCATGAAGGCCCTCCGACTGCGCTAAGGGGTATCCGTGCCGTACGACGACGCACAGGACGACGACGCACAAGCCGCACCCGAGGACCCGTACGACTACGACGTCATCGTCATCGGATCGGGCTTCGGGGGATCGGTCTCGGCCCTGCGCCTGACCGAGAAGGGTTACCGGGTCGGCGTCCTGGAGGCAGGGCGCCGCTTCACCCGCGAGAGCCTGCCCAAGAACAGCTGGGACCTGCGCAACTACCTGTGGGCCCCGGCCCTCGGGCTGTACGGGATCCAGCGGATCCACCTGCTCGGCAACGTGATGGTGCTCGCGGGCGCCGGCGTGGGCGGCGGCTCGCTCAACTACGCCAACACCCTGTACGTGCCGCCCACCGCCTTCTTCGAGGACCGGCAGTGGGCGTCCATCACCGACTGGCGCGAGGAACTCGCCCCGTACTACGAGCAGGCCAAGCGGATGCTCGGGGTGCGCCTCAACCCGACCATGACCCCCTCCGACGTCCACCTCAAGGCGGTCGCCGAGAGGATGGGCGTGGCGGACTCCTTCCACATGGCCCCGGTCGGCGTCTTCTTCGGCGACGGCGACGACGCCGGGGGAGCGCCGCGGGTCCGGCCCGGCCAGGAGGTCCCCGACCCGTACTTCGGCGGCGCCGGCCCCGCCCGCAAGGCCTGCACCGAATGCGGCGAGTGCATGACCGGCTGCCGGCACGGCGCGAAGAACACCCTGAACGAGAACTACCTGTACCTCGCCGAGCGGGCCGGCGCCGTCATCCACCCCCTGACGACCGTCACCGCCCTGTCCGAACACCCGGACGGCGGCCACCGCGTCCGCACCGTGCCCACCGACCGCCGCCGCACCGGCCGGGCCAAGGTGCTGCGCGCCCGGTACGTCGTCCTCGCGGCGGGCACGTACGGCACGCAGACCCTGCTGCACACGATGAAGGACCGCGGCGAACTCCCGCGGCTCTCCGAGCGGCTCGGGGAGCTGACCCGGACCAACTCAGAGGGCCTGGTCGGCGCGCAGACCGACGACCGCCGCTACCGCAGGCGGCACGGCGCAGGCCCCGGCAAGGAGCAGCGCGCCGACTTCACCAGGGGCGTGGCGATCACCTCCTCCGTGCACCCCAACGCCGACACCCACATCGAGCCCGTCCGCTACGGCAAGGGCTCCAACGCCATGGGGTTCATGACCGTCCTTCAGGTCCCCTACAGCAAGCACCGGGTCCGCGGCTGGCTGGCCAGGACCGTGAAGCACCCGGTGCAGCTGGCCCGTTCGCTGTCGAACCGGCGCTGGTCGGAGCGGACCATCATCGGCCTGGTCATGCAGTCGCTGGACAACTCCCTCACCACGTACCGCAAGCCGGGCGGGATCGGGAAGGGCCTGCTCACCGCCCGCCAGGGCCACGGCGCGCCGAACCCCGTCCAGATCGTGGAGGCCACACAGGCCGCGACCCTGCTGGCCGAGGAGATCAACGGCTTCCCGGGCAGCAACATCGGCGAGCTGATGGGGACCCCGCTGACCGCGCACTTCCTCGGCGGCTGCCCGATCGGGGCGTCGGCGCGCGAGGGCGTGGTGGACCCGTACCACCGGCTCTACGGGCACCCGGGCATATCGGTGGTGGACGGTTCGGCCGTCTCCGCGAACCTCGGGGTCAACCCGTCACTGACGATCACGGCGCAGGCGGAGCGCGCGATGTCGTACTGGCCGAACAAGGGCGAGCGGGACCCCCGGCCCGAACAGGGCGCGGCCTACGTCCGCCTGGACGCGGTGGAGCCGGTCCGGCCGGCGGTTGCGAAGGAGGCCTTCGGCGCGCTGCGGCTGCCGTTCATGGCGGTCCCGGAGGTCCCGCCGAAGCGGGACCTCTGACCGGGTGGGGTACCGCGCTCCCCCTCCGAGCGCGGTACCCCACCACGGCACATAGGTGACAGATGTTCAGCCTTGATGGTTGTACCGGAATCCGCCGGACCGGGCTGTGGTGTCGATCACACGGTGAAGTGTGCAACTGCGACTGATGTTCGTCAGTCAACGGCTGCATGAGAAAGCGCATCTCCTTGCTGGCCGCCTGCGGCCTCGTGGCCCTGGGGCTCGCCACCACTCCCGCACACGCCGCGGACCCCGTCTTCACCCTGGCCGGACCGGCCGAGACCGGCTTGCGCCCGCACCCCGGGCAGAGCGGCGAGCCGCAGAAGACCTCGGTCGAGATCCGGATCGTCAACGACTCCACCCGGACGTTCACCCGCCAGAGCACCTTCACGATCGACCTGAGCGCGCTCAAGGGCGTCGCCGACGTCGCGCTCGCCAAGCAGCAGGGCTCGGACTGCACGCTCACCGACGCGGCCGTGACCTGCAAGCGCTGGGCGCTCTGGGCGGGCGAGACCACCGTCGTCGACCTCGACCTCAGCGCCGCCAAGGGCAGCAAGGTCGGTGCGACCGCGGACCTGACCGTGACCGGCAAGGCGGAGGGCGCCACCTTCAAGGCCGCCACCACCAAGGTGCGCGTCGGCGGCCCCGACCTGGTGCTGGAGCCGGCCAAGCTCAAGGCGGAGCAGAAGCCCGGCGACAAGCAGGCCCTGCCGATCGTCTTCGCCAACGAGGGCACGGACTCCGTCCACGGCGTGGTGCTGGAGGTGCGCACCACCCGCGGCATCGGCCTGGTGGAGCAGTACGACAACTGCTCCTACTCCGATGACACGGGCGCCGACCGGCCGTGGGACAAGGGCTGGAGCACGGTGCAGTGCCTGCTGGAGGGCGAGTACGAGCCCGACACGGTCTACGCGGTCAACGGCCCGCTGACCCTCAAGGCCGCCCCGCACGCCTTCATCGACGGGCTGACCTACGCGGTGTACGCCTCCGGCGACCAGCCGAAGACCGCAAAACTGCGCGGGGCCTCCAGCGGCCAGAAGCTGACCGCGCAGGCGCGGCCGGCCAAGGTCTCTGCGCAGTCGGGTGACCTCGACCCCTGGAACAACGTCCAGGAGTTCGACTTCACGACGAAGAACACCGCCGACCTCGTGGCCGCGGCCGTCTCCCTCAAGGGCAAGGCGGGCGAGACGGTGAAGGCCGACTTCGGCTTCCAGAACAACGGCCCGGCGTGGGTCGCCCACCTGCGTTCCGGTGAGGACGTCGCCCTGACGGACATCGTGATCCCGGCGGGCGTGAAGGTCACGAAGGTGCCGGCCGACTGCAAGGGGGTCAACGCGGACGGCAGCCACCGCGAGCAGGCCCTGGGGGCGCCGCGCTACTTCTGCTCCACCGGCCACGTCGTCGGTGAGAAGGAGAAGTTCGCCTACCCGTTCGAGCTGAAGATCGAGAAGGTCGTCGAGGACGCCAAGGGCGCTGTGTCGGTCGGCCAGTGGACGCCGACGGGCGCCCAGGGCCACCGGTGGGACCCGAACCACGCCAACAACAAGGCGGCCTTCGTGATCAACGCGAAGGGCGGCGGCCCCACGCCGAGCCCGAGCACCTCGGCCACGCCGAGCCCGAGCGCCTCCGCCTCGGCCACCCCGACCGCCTCGGCCACGCCGAGCAGCGGCGCCTCCGCCAAGCCGAACGGTGGCCTCGCCTCCACCGGCACCTCCGCCGGGACGCTCGCGCTCGGCGGCACGGTGCTGGTGGCCGCCGGTGGCGCGCTGGTCCTGGCGTTCCGCCGCAGGGCCGCCGGGCGCGCGTGACCGCGTCACGCGTATCCGCGTAACCGCCTGATCGTCCTGCGCGCGGTCGCCGCGTGCGGGCCACGACGAAGAACGGCCGGCCCGGGGCGTCCCCAGGGCCGGCCGTCCTCTACGGGGTGATCGGGCTGCTGTCCCCTGCCGTCCGATCACGCGAAGGAGCGAGGTCCCACGACGCACGCTCCACGGGGCGTACGTCTCATCGCTCCAGCGGAGCCACGCGTGGTGTCGCGGTTCCGCGGCTGGCTGCCGCGGACAACCTCACCAACGAAGGGCCCCGAGGGCGGTCACGGTCCGAAAGAGTGACGAACGACCGTCACACGCGGCCCCGGCACAGCTCCAGCAGGGTCATGGCGAGGGCGGTGCCGGGCTTTCCGAGAGCGTCGCTCCAATGCGAGAGCACCTCCATCTCGCGGGACAGGTGCACCCGGCGGCCGCCGGAGGCGATCCGGGCGTCCTGGATGACCGTCGAGACGGCCATCCGCTCCTGGATCAGGCCGATGATCCGGTCGTCGAGCGCGTCGATGCGCATCCGGCAGTCGGCGATCAGCTGCTCGGGGGTGGTGGTGATCGTGGTCATGGTCCTGTCTCCTGTGGATCGTGCCGACAGGAGCGGAAACGCCAGAGCGCCCCGGTCCTGTCGGACCGGGGCGCTCTGGGAAGTCAGCGGCTCAAGCGAGCATCACGATGACCCATGGCGACCGGACCGGCCGGTGCCATAGGTAAAGAGGAAGCTCAGCTGCTTGCGCATGGAACGGAAGATTACCTTCCGCGTCCCTCCGGGCCAAGCCGATTCGGATGGTGAGACGAAGAGGGGTGTGTCGGCCCCGTTAGAATTGACAAAACAGCCACCTCTTCCGCCGGAAGGCCGTCCCGTGCCAGAAGCACCCTCCGCCGCCCACGACAGCGCCCCGGACACGGTTCTCGTCGTCGACTTCGGCGCTCAGTACGCCCAGCTCATCGCCCGCCGCGTCCGCGAGGCACGGGTCTACAGCGAGATCGTGCCGAGCTCGATGCCCGTCGACGAGATGCTGGCCAAGGACCCCAAGGCGATCATCCTCTCCGGCGGCCCGTCCTCCGTGTACGAGGAGGGCGCCCCGCAGCTCGACCGTGCCCTCTTCGAGGCCGGGGTCCCCGTCTTCGGCATGTGCTACGGCTTCCAGCTGATGGCGACCACCCTCGGCGGCCAGGTCGACAACACCGGCGCCCGCGAGTACGGCCGCACCCCGCTGGCCGTGTCCAAGTCCGGCTCCACCCTCTTCGAGGGCACCCCCGAGAACCAGTCGGTGTGGATGTCCCACGGCGACGCCTGCTCCGCCGCCCCCGAGGGCTTCACCGTCACCGCCTCGACGAACGTCGTCCCGGTCGCCGCCTTCGAGAACGACGAGAAGAAGCTGTACGGCGTGCAGTACCACCCCGAGGTCATGCACTCCACGCACGGTCAGCAGATCCTGGAGCACTTCCTCTACCGCGGCGCCGGCCTGGCCCCCACCTGGACCACCGGCAACATCGTCGAGGAGCAGGTCGCGGCCATCCGCGAACAGGTCGGCGACAAGCGCGCCATCTGCGGCCTCTCCGGCGGCGTGGACTCCGCGGTCGCGGCGGCCCTCGTGCAGAAGGCCATCGGCTCGCAGCTGACCTGTGTCTACGTCGACCACGGCCTGATGCGCAAGGGCGAGACCGAGCAGGTCGAGAAGGACTTCGTCGCCGCCACCGGTGTGCAGCTGAAGGTCGTCGACGCGCAGGAGCGCTTCCTGAACGCTCTCGCCGGGGTCTCCGACCCGGAGACCAAGCGGAAGATCATCGGCCGCGAGTTCATCCGCGTCTTCGAGCAGGCCCAGGCCGAGATCATCGCCGAGGGCGGCGCGGACGTGGCCTTCCTCGTGCAGGGCACCCTGTACCCGGACGTCGTCGAGTCCGGCGGCGGCACCGGCACCGCGAACATCAAGTCCCACCACAACGTGGGCGGGCTCCCCGACGACATCGAGTTCGAGCTCATCGAGCCGCTGCGCCAGCTGTTCAAGGACGAGGTCCGGATGGTCGGCCAGGAGCTCGGCCTGCCGGAGGAGATCGTCCAGCGCCAGCCCTTCCCCGGCCCCGGCCTGGGCATCCGCATCGTCGGCGAGGTCACCAAGGAGCGCCTGGACCTGCTGCGCGAGGCCGACGCCATCGCCCGCCACGAGCTCAGCGCGGCCGGCCTGGACCGCGAGATCTGGCAGTGCCCGGTCGTCCTGCTCGCGGACGTCCGCAGCGTGGGCGTCCAGGGCGACGGCCGCACCTACGGCCACCCGATCGTGCTGCGCCCCGTGTCCTCCGAGGACGCGATGACCGCGGACTGGACGCGCATGCCGTACGAGGTGCTCGCACGGATCTCGACCCGCATCACCAACGAGGTGCCGGAGGTGAACCGTGTGGTCCTGGACTGCACGAGCAAGCCCCCGGGCACCATCGAGTGGGAGTAGTCCCCACCGGTAGGTGACGAAGCCGCCGCCCCGTTGTTCCCGGGCGGCGGCTTCGCCGTTCCTCTGGCCAGTTGGCAGGGGCGCCGGTACCTTGCGCCGCGAGCCGAGCCGCCGAAGGAGCGCCCATGCCGGATCAGCCCGTGCCCGTACCCGTGCCCGTGCCCGTGGAGCGGCTCTGCTTCGAGATGCCGCCCGTGCACGACAGCGCCGAGGCGGCCCGCGCCCACCGCAAGGAGCGCCTCGCCGAGGCGCTGCGGCTGTTGGGGCGGCTGGGGTACGAGGACGGGGTCGCCGGGCAGGTCACCGCGCGGGATCCCGAGTTCGAGGACTGCTACTGGGTCAACCCCTTCGGACGGGCCTTCGGCACGCTCACCGCCGACGACCTGCTGCTGGTCGACGGGGACGGGCGGGTGGTCCGGGGGGAGCGCCGGGTCAACGAGCTGGCCTTCGCTGTGCACGCGGCGGTCCACCGGGAGCGCCCCGAGGTGGTGGCCGTCGTCCGCGCGCAGGCCCCGTACGGGCGCGCCCTCGCGGCCCTGGGCGAGTTGCTGGCCCCGATCACCCAGGAGGCCTGCGCCTTCTACGAGGACCACGCGCTGCTGGACGAGTTCAGTGGGGACGGGGCCGTCGACGCTGCCCGGATCGCGCTCGCGCTGGGCCCGTACAAGGCACTGATCCTGCGCAACCGCGGACTGCTGACGGTCGGGGACTCGGTGGACGCCGCGACCTGGTGGTTCATCGCGGCGGAGCGGGCGGCGCAGGTGCAGCTCATCGCCCGGGCGGCCGGGAAACCGGTGCTCATCGAGCACCGCGCCGCGGTCGCGACCCGGGAGCGGTTCGGGTCCGATCTGGCCGCCTGGGTGAGCTACCAGCCGCTGCGCCAGCAGGGTGACGCAGAGTGACCCGGGAGGTGGCGTCAACATCATGAACGGTTAATCACCTGCTCTGACATCGTGCGCAATCCGGAGCACTGCCGCAGTGGTGCACAATTCGCTGGCATCGCACCGTAGTTCAGAGAGGCGGCACGTACGTGGCTGTCCAAGAGATGTCCAGAGGTACCCATACCACCGCTTGCACCTGCGAGGAGTGCGCACGTGAGGGGCACCGGCGCGCGGTCGCCGCGTTCCTGGAGAAGCGCGACGAGTTCGCCTCCGGGCAGGGAGTGCCGGCCGCCGTGGCCCACTCGCTCGGCGCCTCCCGCCAGTGGGTCTCCGACGAGCTGACCCTGTCGGCCCGTACCGTCGCCGACCGGGGCCGGGAGGCCGGGAACTCCTGGCTGTACCTGTTCTCGCGGCGGGCCGTCCTCGCCGTGTGGATCGCCGCAGGCGTCCTGTTGCTGGTCCAGGTCGCCGCCGCGCTCGGCACCGGCTGGTCCGCGGCGCGCACCGCCGGGCTGCTGGCCGCCCTGGTGCTGGCCGGACTGCTCACGGTCGCGGCCCGCGCCCAGTCGGTGCGCGGCGGGCTGCTGGCCCCGCTGGTCGGCGAGGACAACCGGCTGTCCACTTCGAAGGCGGTGCCCAGCGCCTGGTTGGTGCTGACGGCGTTCGCCACGCTGCTGCCCGCGCTGCGGCTGGCCGCCTCGGCCCCCGGCCCCGAGCGGCAGGCGCTGTACGCGGGCCTCGCACTGGACCGGGCGCTGCCGCTGCTGGCCGTGGTCTCGATGACCTCGGCGGTGGCGGTGCTGGTGCGCCGGGTGGTCTCCGTACGGATCATGGGCCAGCGGCTGCAGAAGCTGCCGGCCGACCGGCCGCGCGGGGTGGACCTGCTGACGGACGACGCGGGCCGCGGGAGCTTCCCGGACGCGCAGTACGTGCTCGTCTCGACGGTGGTGCTGGCCTACGCGGTGGCGTCGCTGGCCCGCTTCCCGGACCGGCTGCCGCAGCTGCCCTGGGCGCTGGCCCTGCTGGTGGCGCTGTCGGCCGCCGTGTACCTGGCGGCGAAGTACGCCGAGGGCAGCCGCCCGCTGGTGCTGTCGGTGGTGCGCAGACGGGAGCCCGGGGACCTGGACGCGGCCGTCCGCCCCGGGGACGACATCGAGATCCGGGGCGTGGGCTTCGTGCCGCCCGGGGCGCAGACGCCGGAGATGCTGGCCCGGCTGGTGGTACGGATCGGGGCGGTGCACGTGCACGTGCCGCTGGTCCCGGTGCCGGGCGGGTTCACCAACCCCTCCGACGCCGTCCTGACGGTGCCGGTCCCGGCGGAAGTGGAACCGGGGCGCATCGACATCCAGGTGGTCACCGCCGCCGGGGTGGAATCCAACCGCTGCATCATCGATGTTGCCGAGTGAACGGGGTACACATGACCCGTGACCCGAACCGATGTTCCTGACACCGACGCCCCTCGCGACGCGGCGGGGCCGCGTGAGCTGGCCGCCCGGTACGCGCTGCTGCCCCTGCGCGTCTTTCTCGGCGCGACCTTCGTGTACGCGGGGCTCGACAAACTGACCGACTCCGCGTTCCTGTCCGCCACGGGCGAAGGATCGATCGGCGACCAGATGCGCGGGGTGCGCGACACCTCGGCGATCCCGTCGCTGGTGGACCTGGCGCTGAACTCCCCCGTCGGCTTCGCCGTCGGCCTGGCCATCGCGGAGATCCTCGTCGGCCTCGGGGTGCTGGCCGGGCTGCTGACCCGTGTCGCGGCCGTCGGCGGAGCGCTGATCTCGCTCAGCCTGTGGCTCACGGTGTCGTGGGCGGTGACCCCGTACTACTACGGCAACGACCTGATCTACATGGTGGCCTGGACCCCGCTGATCCTCGCCGGGGCGCCCTACCTGTCGCTCGACTCGATGATCCGGTCGCGCCGGTCCCGGCGTACGGCGTAGGTCACCATCCCCACCAGCGCGGCGAGCGAGAGCCCGCCCAGGGTGATCGGGATGACCGCGAACCAGGGCACGTCCGCCTCGCCGGTGGTGTCCAGCAGGTACAGCACGCCCGCCACCAGCAGGGCCAGCCCCGCGATCAGCCGTCCCGGCTGGAACTCATGACGCCGCACGGGCCACCTCCACCTGTCCGATACCCGCGCTGAGGTGCAGCTCGATCGTCCCGCCGGCCTCGGTGCCGGCGGCGGGCGACAGGGTCGCCCGCCTGTTCTGCTCCCGGACCGTCTCGATCCGGTCCGCCCGGTCCCCGGGCAGCTGTACGTCGCCCAGCCGGCGGATGGTGATGTCGGCCCGGGCGGTGACCTCCCGGGGCAGGACCACCTTGAGCCGGCCCGCGTCGAGGGAGGCCCCGACGGTCAGGGTGGTGCCCTTCGGCACGTCCAGTCGGCTCAGGTCCAAGGTGGCGAGCCCGCTGCCCGCCTCGTACTGCGGCCGTACGTCGGCCACCGCGGCCGGACGCCAGGTGACCTCCCGCCAGTCGGTGCCGATCTCGCGGGGCAGCACGGCCGCGACCGCGAGCAGGCCCGAGGTGAACACGGCCAGCACGATGGTGCCGAAGCCGGTGCGGCCCAGCAGGGAGCTGACCGCGAGGCCCAGACCGAAGACGATCAGCGCGGCGGCGAGCCCGGTCTGCAGGGCCTCGCCCAGCGGACGGCCCTCCCAGTCGGCGGCGGCCCCGGCGATCCCGGCCAGCAGGGCCAGGACGAAGACGCGGCCGCCGATGCCGCCACGCGGGCGGACCGGCGCGGTGGGCTTCACGGCCGGTTCCCGCACGCCGCCGGCCACCGCCGGGTCGGTGGCCGCGTCGTCGGGCCCCCACAGGTACCCCGTCGCTCCGACCGGGCCGGTGGTGCCGTCCTTGACCAGCGGGTCCCGCCACCAGGAGGGGCCGCCGGGGGTGGGCGGAGCCTTCGTCTCGGGCGGGGCGGGCGAGTGCGCGGTCCGGTGAGCGGTGGCGCCCGGCGCGGGCGCCTGCGCCTCGGGCGGATGGGTCTGGCGCCGCCGCTGCGACCAGTACGAGGCCCCGCCCAGTGCCAGGATCACCAGCACCGAGAAGACCGCCAGGCCGCCGTTGTCCAGCATCGACAGGAACAGCGCGCAGCCCACCAGGGCGGCGAACACCGCCGCCAGCGTGGCGCCCTCGACCCGGCCGGTCAGCAGCTTCTTCGCCTCGCTGTCGTCCTCGCCCTCCTGGGGGAGCAGCAGCCAGGCGAAGCCGTAGAAGATCAGACCCACGCCGCCGGTGACCGCGAGGACACCGAGGACGATCCGGAAGATCACCGGGTCCAGGTCGAAGTACCGGCCCAGGCCGCCGCACACGCCCGCGAGGACCTTGTCGCGCTTGCTGCGGCGCAGGGGCGGCCGGGGGCCGGCGCCCTGAGGGGCCCCGGGGCCCTCACCCGGGCTTCGTCCGGGGGGACGCCCTGGCGGGGCGTCGTGTACGTCGGTCATGGGTCCATGGTGACGGGCCGCGACGGCGCCCGGCATCCGGCCCGACCCTGGCACAACCCTGATATCCCGGGGGCAGAACTGGGGGGATGCCCTGATGCCGGGCCGCGTGCGCGCGTGTGACCCTAGGTGACATGCCCGTAGCCGCCGCTCCCCGCACCCCGCAGGCACCCGAGGTCCCACAGGGTTCTGACGTGCCGCAGCGCAAGCTGTACCGCAGCGCCGACGGCCGGATGCTCGGCGGCGTCGCGCGCGGTCTCGCCGGGCACCTCGGGCTGCCCGTGGGCTGGGTCCGGCTCGCCTTCCTCGGCCTGTTCATGTGGGGCGACGGGCTGGGCGTGCTGCTGTACGCCGCGTTCTGGGTCTTCGTACCGCTCGGCGTCGGCGGCCGCGCCGGCCACCGCTCCTTCTTCGAGACCCTCCCCGACGGCAGCCGCCGGCTGCGCAAACCCGGCCACGGGCAGATCACCGCGCTGATCGCCCTGTTCATCGGCGCGGGGATCTTCATCTCCAAGGTCCAGCTCGGCGGTGCCTCCGGCCGGTACGTGTGGCCGACGCTGCTGGTCGGGGCCGGGGTGGTGCTCGTATGGCGGCAGGCCGACAACGCCCGCCGCGCCCACTGGACCGAGGCCGCCGGGCGGCACGGGCGCCTCCTCCAGGCCGCCCGGGCGCTCGCGGGTGTCGCCCTGGTCGGTGTGGGCCTGACCGTCTTCATCGTCGTACGGGGCTCCGCCGCGCAGCTCGGCAACGTCCTCACCGCCACCCTGGCCGTCCTCGTCGGCGTCGCGCTGCTCGCCGGACCCTGGCTGATCCGGATGACCCAGGACCTCTCCGAGGAGCGCCTGATGCGCATCCGGGCGCAGGAGCGCGCCGAGGTCGCCGCCCACGTGCACGACTCCGTACTGCACACCCTCACCCTGATCCAGCGCAACGCCGAGGACGCCGGAGAGGTGCGCCGCCTCGCGCGCGCCCAGGAACGGGAACTGCGGAACTGGCTCTACAAGCCCGAGGGCACCGGCAAGGACGAGGCCGAGGAACCGGCCACCCTGGCGGAGGCCGTGAAGAAGACCGCCGCCGAGGTGGAGGACCACCACGGCGTCCCGATCGAGGTCGTGGTCGTCGGTGACTGCCCGCTCGACGACAGGCTGGCGGCACAGATCCAGGCCGCGCGCGAGGCGATGGTCAACGCCGCCAAGTACGGTGGCGTGGGGGGACCGGTGCAGGTGTACGCGGAGGTGGAGGGGCGGACGGTGTTCGTGTCCGTACGGGACCGGGGACCGGGCTTCGACATCGACGCGGTACCCGATGACCGCATGGGCGTACGAGAATCGATCATCGGCCGGATGCAGCGCAACGGCGGGACCGCACGGCTGCGGTCCGCGCCCGACGGCGGCACGGAAGTCGAGCTGGAGATGGAGAGGGCGGCGAACGCAGCATGACCGACATGACCGAGGAGACCACGACCGAGTCCCGGCGTGTACGGGTGGTGCTCGTCGACGACCACAGGATGTTCCGCACGGGCGTACAGGCCGAGATCGGCGACACCGCCCGGACCGGGGTCGAGGTCGTCGGCGAGGCCGCCGACGTCGACCAGGCCGTCACCGTCATCACCGCCACCCGGCCCGAGGTGGTCCTGCTCGACGTGCACCTGCCCGGCGGCGGCGGCGTCGAGGTGCTGCGGCGCTGCGCCCCGCTGATGGCGTCGGCCGAGCACCCGGTGCGGTTCCTGGCCCTGTCGGTGTCGGACGCCGCCGAGGACGTCATCGGGGTGATCCGCGGCGGTGCGCGCGGGTACGTCACCAAGACCATCACCGGCACCGACCTGGTCGACTCCATCTTCCGCGTGCAGGAGGGGGACGCGGTGTTCTCGCCGCGGCTGGCGGGCTTCGTGCTCGACGCCTTCGCCTCGACGGACGCGCCGCCGGTGGACGAGGACCTGGACCGGCTCACGCAGCGCGAGCGCGAGGTGCTGCGGCTGATCGCGCGCGGGTACGCGTACAAGGAGATCGCCAAGCAGCTCTTCATCTCCGTGAAGACGGTGGAGTCGCACGTGTCGGCGGTGCTCAGGAAGCTCCAGCTGTCGAACCGGCACGAGCTGACCCGCTGGGCGACGGCCCGCAGGCTGGTGTGAGCGCGGTGTGATCCACACCGCAGGGACCTGGCAACCGGGAGCGGGAAGGCCGCCTCTAGGCTGGCGTGATGAGCTTGACCGGTACTCCCTTCTTCGTGACGGTGATCGCGCTGACCGCGATCGCCGTCATCCTTCCGCTGGCCGTGTGGAGCAAGGTGCGCGGGCCCGCCGTCGTGCGCACCGCCGTGCGCGCGCTGATGGTGGTCTTCGCGCAGGTCACCGCCATCGCGGTGGTGTTCGTCGCCGTGAACAGGGCCGAGCACTTCTACGCCTCCTGGGGCGATCTGCTCGGCACCGGCACGTACGTCACCGCGGCCCCCGACCTCGGCCCGGACGGGCTCGGCGGCAAGAAGGCCGGGGAGGCGCCGAAGGTGCGCCAGCAGTTCCAGCCGGTGGAGGGCCTCGGCGGGCGGGTCCAGCAGACCGAGCTCGACGGCAAGATCTCCGGGGTCAAGGGCGACGTCCTGGTGTGGCTGCCGCCGCAGTACGACGACCCGGCCTACAAGGACAAGAAGTTCCCGGTGGTCGAGCTGATCCCGGGCATCCCCGGGACGGGGAAGTCCTGGTTCCAGGGGCTCAAGGTGCACGAGGTGCTGGAGCCGCTGATGAAGAGCGGCAAGGTGCAGCCGTTCATCCTGGTCTCGCCGCGCGCCATGCTGCTCGGCAAGGCCGACACCGGCTGCGCCAACCTCCCCGGCAAGGTCAACGCGGACAGCTGGTTCAGCGTCGACGTCCGCAAGATGGTCGTCGACAACTTCCGGACGTCGGACGAGCCGCGCACCTGGGGCGTGGCCGGCTACTCGGCCGGCGCCTACTGCGCCGCCAAGCTGGCGATCATGCACCCGGACCGCTACAGCGCGGCCGTCTCCCTGTCCGGCTACAACGACCCGGGCCAGGAGCCCTCCTCGCTGGTCGCGCAGGATCCGGAGCTGCGCCGCACGCACAACCTCAAGCACGTGCTCCAGACCGCGCCCAAGCCGCCGGCCGTCGCGCTGTGGATGTCGGGGGCCGAACACGACGGCTACCTCTCCGGCATGGACCTCAAGGGACTGGCCAAGGCCCCGACGGTGGTGCACGCGGAGAAGGTCGTCGGCGGCCACAACCTCGAATCGTGGTCCAAGCAGCTGCCGCAGACCTTCGGCTGGCTGAGCCAGCTGGTCAAGGCTCCGTAGCCGGGCGGGCTACGCAGGGCGGGAGGCGCCGGCCCAGGGCATGGAGTCGATCGGGGCCAGCCGGACCGTCGAGCCGGGGCGCGGGGCGTGGATCATCTGGCCGTTGCCGACGTAGAGGCCGACGTGGGTGACCCCGGAGTAGAAGAACACCAGGTCGCCGGGGGCCAGCTGGTCGCGGGACACCCGCCGGCCGGCGTTGATCTGGGTGTAGGTGGTGCGGGGCAGGGAGACCCCCGCCGAGCGCCAGGCCGCCTGGGTCAGGCCCGAGCAGTCGAAGGAGCCCGGGCCCGTCGCGCCCCAGACGTACGGCTTCCCGATCGCGCCGTGCGCGAAGGCCACGGCGCGGGCCGCGCGGGAGCCGTCGGCAGGCGGCGGCGGAGGCGGGGGCGTGCTGCTCTTCGGGGCGGCGGGCGAGGCACCGGCCGACCGGGCCTCGTAGGCGGCGCGCTCCTCGGCGGTGAGCTTGGCCAGCAGGCGCTTGGCGGTGGTGAGCTTGCCCTCGATCACGGCCTTGTGCTGGGCGAGTTCGTCCCGCCGGGAGCGGAGGTCGGCGAGCTTCCCGGCGGCCTGCTCCCGCAGCCTTCCGACCTCGTCGAGCCGGCGGCGTACGGTGCTGATCCCGGCGGCGTTGCGGTCCCCGGCGCGGGTGATGAAGGAGGCCTGGGAGAGGTACTCCTGCGGGTCGGCGGCCATCGCGAGCTGTACGGCGGTGCCCAGGGACCCGCTGCGGTACTGGGAGGCGGCCAGCGTTCCGAGCGCGCTGCGGGCGGTGTTGAGCTGGTCGGTCTTGCGGGCGGTCTCCTCGCGCAGGCCGGTCAGCGCGCGTTCGGCCTCGTCGGCCTTCTCCTTCGCCCCGTTGTACCGCTCGGTCGCCGCCTCGGCCTCCTCGTAGAGCCGGTCCACCTCCGACTTGACCTGCGCCGGGGTGGGCCGGGGATCGGCCTGGGAGGTGCCTTCGAAGGCGGTGGCGGTGGCAGCGCCCGCGAGGGCGAGGGCGGCGGTCGTCCGTACCGTGCCGCCGGAGAGCGGGCGCTGCCTGGGCTTTCGATGACTGGCCACGGGGGCCTCACGTCCTTCCTCTGTCGGTGTTGGAGGAGGACGCTAGACCCGCAGGTAACGGGCAGATGACGAGATGATCGTAAGTGGCCTGATGTGACCGGAGGTGGTCGCCCGGGACCGGTGCAGACCGGTCCGGTGTGGATCAGTGCCAGAGAACGGCGATGAAGACGTTGGCCACGGTCAGTCCGCCGACCGCGCCGAACAGCGCCTTCTCCACCCGCTCCTCGTCACGCTTGACGTAGACGAGGGCGAGGATCACGAAGAGGATCGCGAGCTTCACGCCGATCTTGATGTTGTTGACGGCTGTGCCGTCCATCTCGTTGAAGCCCACCAGGAGCACACCGGTCACCAGCATGGTCAGGGCGCCGTGCAGCATGGCGGGCACGAAACGGGCGGTGCCGGCGCCCATGGCCTTCATCTGGGTCAGGAAGCCGCCGAGGAGCGAGGCGATGCCGATGATGTGCAGGCCGACGAAGACATTGATCAGGACGGTCATGCGCCGAGCGTACGGGGAGGCCGGCGGCGGCCCCCGGGCGGGCCGGGACGGGCAGCACCTTGACGTGACTGTACGAGATCTCGGTACGGTGCGGCGATGTCCGTACGAGATCTGCGTACAGTTGGACCATGGCCGCTGCTGCTGAGCTCACCCACCCCGCCGCCGACCGGATCGAGCTGGTCGAGGTCCTGGCGGCGCTCGGGCATCCCGTACGACTGGAGATCGTCCGCAAGCTCGCCTCCGGCGAAGAGGCCTTCTGCGGCGAGGTCGTACCGGACCTGCCCAGGTCGAGCGTCACGCACCACCTCAGGACGCTGCGCGAGAGCGGCGTGATCTGCCAGCGCCCCCAGGGCCGCAGGCTCTACCTCGCACTGCGCCGCGACGACCTGGAAGTGCGCTTTCCCGGTCTCCTGAAACTTGTGCTGGGCTGTCGGTCCCGCCCCCTAGACTCGGAATGCGATGAGCAGCCTCTTTGACGACAGTTTCCTGGCGGACCTCACCCCCTCCGACGAGGTCCCGCCGCCGCCCGAGGACCACGCCGCCCCGGAAGCGGGCGCGGACGACCTCTTCGGGGGGCGGTTCGACGTACCCATGAGCGGGGACGCGTACTACCGGGACGGCGCCCCCCGGCCCGTCATCGACCCGGCGACGCTCCTGGACGGGCTCAACGAGCAGCAGCGCGCGGCCGTGGTGCACGCGGGCTCTCCGCTGCTCATCGTGGCCGGCGCCGGCTCCGGCAAGACCCGGGTGCTGACCCACCGCATCGGACACCTGCTGTCCGCGCGGAACGTCCACCCCGGTCAGATCCTGGCGATCACCTTCACCAACAAGGCCGCCGGAGAGATGAAGGAGCGCGTCGAGAGCCTGGTCGGCCCCCGCGCCAACGCCATGTGGGTCTCCACCTTCCACAGCGCCTGCGTCCGCATCCTGCGCCGCGAGTCCAAGCGGCTCGGCTTCACGTCCTCGTTCTCGATCTACGACGCGGCCGACTCGAAGCGCTTGATGGCGCTCGTCTGCCGCGACCTGGACCTGGACCCGAAGAAGTTCCCCCCGAAGGCCTTCAACGCCAAGATCTCGAACCTGAAGAACGAGCTGATCGACGAGGAAGCCTTCGCCGACCAGGCCGTGGACGGCTTCGAGAAGACGCTGGCCCAGGCGTACGCGATGTACCAGGGACGGCTGCGCGAGGCCAACGCCCTCGACTTCGACGACATCATCATGACCACGGTCCACCTGCTCCAGGCCTTCCCGGACGTCGCCGAGCACTACCGGCGCCGCTTCCGGCACGTGCTGGTCGACGAGTACCAGGACACCAACCACGCGCAGTACACGCTGGTGCGCGAGCTGGTGGGCACCGGATACCCGGACCTGCCCCCGGCCGAGCTGTGCGTGGTGGGTGACGCCGACCAGTCGATCTACGCCTTCCGCGGCGCGACCATCCGCAACATCCTCCAGTTCGAGGAGGACTACAAGGACGCGACGACGATCCTGCTGGAGCAGAACTACCGCTCGACGCAGACGATCCTCTCCGCCGCCAACGCCGTCATCGAGCGCAACGAGAACCGCCGCGCCAAGAACCTGTGGACCGAGGCCGGTACGGGCGCGGTCATCACCGGCTACGTCGCGGACACCGAGCACGACGAGGCACAGTTCGTCGCCGACGAGATCGACCGGCTGACGGACGCGGGCGAGGCCAAGGCGGGCGACGTCGCGATCTTCTACCGGACGAACGCGCAGTCGCGCGTGTTCGAGGAGATCTTCATCCGGGTCGGGCTGCCCTACAAGGTCGTCGGCGGCGTCCGTTTCTACGAGCGCAAGGAGGTCCGCGACGTCCTCGCGTACCTGCGCGTCCTCGCGAACCCGGAGGACAACGTCCCGCTGCGGCGGATCCTGAACGTGCCCAAGCGCGGCATCGGCGAACGTGCCGAGGCGATGATCGACGCCCTCGCGATGCGCGAGAAGATCACCTTCCCGCAGGCGCTGCGGCGCGTGGACGAGGCCTTCGGCATGGCCGCCCGCTCCACCAACGCGGTGAAGCGGTTCAACGTGCTGATGGAGGAGCTGCGCACGATCGTCGACTCGGGCGCGGGCCCGGCGGTGGTGCTGGAGGCGGTGCTGGAGCGTACGGGCTACCTCGCCGAACTGCAGGCCTCGACCGACCCGCAGGACGAGACGCGGATCGAGAACCTCCAGGAGCTGGCGGCGGTGGCGCTGGAGTTCGAGCAGGCGCGGGAGGCCGCGGTCGTCGAGGCGGCCGAGACCGGCGCCCCGGCTCCCGGTTCGGGCACCCTGGCCGAGTTCCTGGAGCAGGTCGCGCTCGTCGCCGACTCCGACCAGATCCCGGACGAGGACACGGAGGGCACGGGCGTCATCACGCTCATGACCCTGCACACAGCCAAGGGCCTGGAGTTCCCGGTGGTCTTCCTGACCGGCATGGAGGACGGGGTCTTCCCGCACATGCGGGCGCTGGGCCAGACCAAGGAGCTGGAGGAGGAGCGCCGCCTGGCGTACGTGGGCATCACGCGGGCGCGCGAGCGGCTGTACCTGACCCGGTCGAGCATGCGCAGTGCGTGGGGCACGCCCTCGTACAACCCGCCGTCGCGGTTCCTGGAGGAGATTCCGGTGGAGTACCTCCAGTGGAAGCGGACGGGCGCGTCCCAGAAGCCGGCCGGGCCGATGCGGGGCTCGGGGTACGGGTCGTCCGGGTCGTACGGGTCGTCCGGTGCGGGGAAGGCGACGTTCGGCACCTCCCCGGAGTCGTTCCTGTCCTCGTCGCGTACGAAGTCGGGGCCGTCCGGATTCGCGACGCGACGGGCCGCCGACAAGCCGGTCATCGCCCTGCTGGTCGGGGACCGGGTCACGCACGACCAGTTCGGGCTCGGCACCGTCATGGAGGTCAAGGGAGCGGGCGCGGACGCGCAGGCCACCATCGACTTCGGCGACGACAAGCCCAAGCGGCTGCTGCTGCGTTACGCGCCGGTGCAGAAGCTGTAGGGCGGAGGCGGGGCGGCCGTGGGGCCGGGCGGCCGTGGGGCCGGGCGGTTGCCCGGCCGTTCGCGTTGCCGGGCGGCGCGTTACCTCGGGTCCAGGCCGTGGTTGCGGAACCACGCCAGGGGGTCGATCGCGGACCCGCCGCCGGGCCGGACCTCGAAGTGGAGGTGCGGTCCGGTGGAGTTGCCGGAGTTGCCGGAGTACGCGATGACGTCGCCCGCCTTGACCTTGCCGCCGCGGATCTTGGTCGAGCTGAGGTGGCAGTACCAGGTCTCGGTGCCGTCGGGCGCGGTCACTATGGCCATGTTCCCGTAGGCGCTGTTGTACTGGGTGCGCACGGTGCCGTCGGTGGCGGCCATGACCGGGGTTCCGTAGGAGACCGGGAAGTCGATGCCGGTGTGCACGGACATCCACATGCCGCCGGACTGTCCGAAGCTGGCGCTGAGGCCCTGCTGCGCGACGGGGAGCGCGAACTTGGGACGGGCGGCCTCCTTGGCCGCGGCCTCCTCCGCCTTCTTCTTCTTTTCTTCTTCCTGGCGCTGGCGCAGGTCGATGCGCTCCTGCGTGCGGCTCGCGCGGTCCGCGAAATCGCCCGCGTCGGCGCTGAGCGCGACCAGTTGGGTGTCGAGTTTGGTGTTCGCCGCGACCGGCTTCACCGAGGCCGGGTCGGGCGCGGCCATCGTCGTGGTGTCCTCGGAGGACTTCTCCGTGCCGGTGAGTCCGCCGACGGAGGCGGCCGCGACGCCCGCGACGCCCATCACGCAGGCCGAGGGCACGGCCACGGTCAGCAGGGCGGAACGCTTCGCCGGGCTGCGGCGCCGGCTGTTGCCCGCCTTGGCGTTGCCCTTGGCGCCGGCCTTGGCGGCGGTCCGGCGCGCGGAGCGCGGAGTGGAGGTCACGGGCATGGCCTGGGTGGGGAGGTCGTGGACCTCGTGCACCTCGTGAGCCCCGTGCACCTCGGCTGCCTCAGACGCCTCGGGCGAATCGGGCGTCTCGTCGGAGAGCACCTCGAAGACGGCGGTCTCGCCGTAGGTGTCGGTCTGGACCGAAGGGTCGATGACGACGGCCGGGGCCTCGTAGGCATAGCCGGCGGAGGGCGCCTCGTACGCGTACTGCTCCTGCGCGGGCTGGTACTCGTACGAGTAAGCGGCCTCGGGCTGGGCGGCCGGGGTCTGCGTGACGGTGTTCCAGGCGGTGGCGTCGTAGGCGCCGGTCTCGGTGCCGGTGGTGCCGTAGCCAGGCATCGCCCAGTGCCCGGTCTGCTCGGCGGACGCGTCGTAGCCGAAGGAGGCCGGCTGGTACTCGGTGTAACCGGAGTAGTCCGTGCTCGGCGTGTTCCAGGCGCTCGCGTCCCAGGTCCCCGTGGTGTCCTCGGGGACGGGCTGGGCCGGGATCGTGGACAGATAACTGTCCTGCGAGGTCCACGCGGTGGTGTCGTACGCGCCGGTCTCGTAGGAGCCGTAGGCGGCGTAATTGACCCCTTGGCCCTGCGTTTCATAGGAAACGTAGGTCGAGTCACCAGCGAAAGTGGTGGTGGCAAGGCCGTCATACCCGGGATCCGGGTACTGGCCCGACGAGGGGCGGTCGTTCACCAACTTCTCTTTCGCCTCGGCAGTGGGGCCTGGGTGGCCGGGAACTCGAAGTTCACCGGAGGAGAGCAGTGGCGTGACTGTACCCGGCGGTTACTCGCAACGACAATCTTCGACGGGTTTCCAGATCCCCGGAACCGGGCATTCGGCCGCCTTTCGGTCGCCTAAAGACGCACCCTTGGCCTTGAGTTCGAAATTCGTTCGACTGTCGGCCGTCGGACGGCTAGGCCACGGAGGCGGCGTCCGAGCTCGCGACGGCGGTGAGGCCGGGCCCGTCGAGGGCGCGCCGGACGGCCGCGATCACCGCGGGGTGAGCGGGTAGCGCAAGGTGCCCGATGCCGGTGACCTGCACGTTCTCCACGCGTAGATCCGGATGCTCGATCCGCGCGGCCCTGACCGGAGTCATCAGCGCGTCGAACTCGCTCCAGAACGCCACGCATCGAGTGGCGCAGCCGGGCGCGGGCGCGGCCAGTTCGGCCAGTACCTCGGAGTCCGGGCGCATCTGCCGCACCAGCGGGTGCGCGTTCATGAAGGGGGCGACGCGCGTGCCGGAATGCGGGGTGCCGAGCGTGACGAGGGTCCGCACGCGGGCGTCGCCGCCGAGGCGCTGGACGTAGTACCGGCCGACCAGTCCGCCCAGGCTGTGCCCGACCAGATCCACCCGCTCCTGGCCCGTGCGCTCGCACAGCTCCTCTACGCGCCGGGCGAGATGACGGGCGGTGACGCGCAGGTCGAGGGTGAGGAGCGAGTAGTTGTACGCCTCCACGTGCCGCCGGCCGCCAGCCCCGAGGGCGCGGCGCAGCAGGACGAAGACCGACCGGTTGTCGGTGAACCCGTGGAGGAGGAGGACGGGTGGGCGGGTCGCGGGCGTGCGGGCCGTGACCTTCTCCTGGCACACTCCGGTGGGATAGAGGAGGAGGTGCCCGCCGAGCACCACCACCTCAAGAGCGCCGGCCCGCAGCGCGGCGCCGGACAAGGGCATGGACATCGGTATGGACAGCCCCATCGACGGCCTCCCCTGAGCCTCTGGGGACCGCGGCAGTCGCGCCACCGTGCCGTGCGGCTGTCGGCACGGTGGCGCAATGCCGTCCCACGTGTGATTTCCCCCTCGTGGTCAACCGCGAAACGGCGGCGTGCGCGATGCTGTACTTAACGTTCGTTCACTCGGGAGGCAGTGCGATGGGTGTGACCGGTCCGATCCGTGTGGTGGTGGCCAAGCCGGGTCTCGACGGCCACGACCGCGGGGCCAAGGTGATCGCGCGGGCGCTGCGGGACGCGGGCATGGAGGTCATCTACACCGGCCTCCACCAGACCCCCGAGCAGATCGTGGACACCGCGATCCAGGAGGACGCCGACGCGATCGGCCTCTCGATCCTCTCCGGCGCCCACAACACGCTCTTCGTGCGCGTGCTGGAACTCCTCAAGGAGCGCGACGCGGAGGACATCAAGGTCTTCGGTGGCGGCATCATCCCGGAGGACGACATCGCCCCCCTCAAGGAGAAGGGCGTGGCCGAAATCTTCACCCCGGGCGCGACGACGACAGCCATCGTGGACTGGGTCCGCGGCAACGTCCGCCAGTAGGCCGCGCCACCGGGGCTCCGCCCGCGGATCCCTTGGCGGGCTGGTTGCCGCGCGGCGGCACATCCAGCCCCGCCGGCGTTTGAGGCGCGGGGTCTGGGGCGGAGCCCCAGGTCTTTGAGCCGCAGGCGGCACATTCGGCCCCGCCCGGGCCATCCAGCT